>CBDULU010000203.1:0-4620 GCA_965368155.1 uncultured Flavobacteriaceae bacterium | reverse complement strand
AAACCAAGTAGTCGTTAAACTTCTTTACTGTTTCCTTTACCTGTGTATCAGATAAAACGGGATTCAAAATGAAAACAGTTTCGTAATGATTCATAATAATAGTATAAATTGTTAATTTTTAAGCGTGCAAATATACAACATTATTTTTGTTTTTGATTACTTTTGCATCTTTTAAAATGCTTAATTGATTGGCTGCATCCAGTCGTAGAATTTTATATATTATTGAAAATGAAATATACCAAGCTTAGCAAAGAACAGTTTGAAGAATTGAATGAAGAATTTGCAGTTTTTCTGGCAGCTCAAAGTATAGACATCAAAGAATGGACCAGTATTAAAAAAGATAAACCTGAACTGGCAGATAAGGAAATGGAGGTTTTCAGTGATTTTGTGTGGGAAAAAGTGCTTGGCAAAGCGAATTATTTGGAGCATTTTTCACCTGATTCAATTAATCTTTTTAAATGTGATGAGGATACGATTCAGCGAATTGTCGTGAAAGTCAATAAAGAAGGCATCAATTTATTGGAGTCAAATGACTTTGAATGGCTGCTGGACAATTCAAAAGATCCGCGAATTGAATACCTGAAGGGTGTAAAAGCTTATAATCAGGAAAGAAATAGTGAGTTATTTGATTTGATACAAAAAGGAAGCGTTGTCTCAGACGGTAAATTATACGAGGCCATTTTTAAAATGCTAGTAGCTTAGTATTTAGTCTATTAATTCAATAAACCTTTCCATCCCTTTTACAGCTTTTTCCGGTATAATGGTTAAATTATTGAAATCTCGGGCACTGATGGAGGGCTTTGGGTCTATAAAATAGATAGGTGCAAGGCGATCAACATAATTGATCAAACTTGCTGCTGGGTAAACCTGCATTGAGGTTCCAATAATCAACAATATATCAGCAGAAGCGGTAATCTCAACTGCTTGTTCTAATAAAGGAACGGCCTCTCCAAACCAAACGATATGAGGTCTTAACTGACTTCCTGATTCACAAAGGTCTCCTTGAATTAAATCCTTTTCCCATTGGTATACCAAATGTTCATGTTGGGTACTTCTAACTTTTAATAATTCACCATGCAGGTGTAATACATTTTTGCTGCCTGCTCTTTCGTGAAGGTCATCTACATTTTGAGTGATGATATCAACTGAATAAGTCTGTTCTAAAGCCGCTATTAATTCATGCCCTTTGTTAGGACTTACCTCAAAAAGTCTCCTCCTTCGTTGGTTGTAAAAATCTAGTACCAGCGCCGGATTACTATACCAACCTTGCGGGGATGCAACCTCCATAACATCGTGCCCTTCCCATAGGCCATCAGCATCTCTGAAGGTATTGATCCCGCTCTCGGCACTCATGCCAGCTCCGGTAAGTACAACGATTCGTTTCATGGTTTATTTAGCCCTGTATTTTGAACTGATCTCAAAGATGTGTTTCATGATTTTTTTATCTTCCTCCGTAAAAGCCTCATGCTTTCTATCTATCACTAATTCAGCCGTTTCGAATGCTTTAGATAAAGCATATGTTGTAAGACCTGCGGCTCCACCCCAAGAGAATGAAGGGATAAAATTTCGGGGAAAATTACTTCCGTAAATATTGGCGCTCACGCCTATAACCGTACCTGTATTGAACATGGTGTTGATCCCGCATTTGGAATGGTCACCCATGATCAATCCGCAAAACTGCAACCCGGTATCTACAAATCTTTCTGCCGAATATTCCCAGATTTTCACATTGGCATAGTTGTTTTTAAGGTTCGAGTTGTTGCTGTCAGCTCCAATATTACACCATTCACCAATAACAGCATTTCCTAAGTATCCGTCATGACCCTTACTGCAATATCCTGACAGGATCGCATTATTCACTTCACCTCCGATCTTACTTTTAGGGCCAAGTGTTGTAGGACCATAAACCTTAGTGCCCATTTTGATCACTGAGTGTTCACCCATGGCAAAGGGGCCTCGTATCATGCTGCCTTCCATTACCTGAGCGTGTTTTCCAATATAAATTGGGCCTTTGTTGGCGTTTAAAACACCAATTTCGATCTCAACATCTTCTTCTAAAAAGATACGATCTTTATTCATACAATGAACCGTTTCAGGAATCGGCGCCGACTCCCTTCCTTCAGTGATAAGATTAAAATCGGCTTCCAAAGCCTCGCCATTATAGGAAAAAAGGTCCCAGGTATGTTTGATCTGTATCAGATCCTCTGAATATTCGTGTTTATGAAAGAGATCAAAATCAATTTCTTCTTGCTCTTTTGAATAGAAGGCAAGGAGCTCATCAGATTTATAAATGGCTTCAGAGGCTTTAAGGTTTTTGATCATAGCAACAAGATCGGGAGTAGGAAGCACTGATGCATTGATCATAATATTTTCTTCCATTTCAACCATCGGAAACTTTTCTGAAAGGTATTCCTCCGTAATTGTAGTAGTGGTGAAACCTAGATACTTTTCCCATTTTTCTCTGATGGTCAGTATACCTCTCCTAAGATCGGCTACAGGTTTTGTGTAGGTGAGGGGAAGTAAATTATCCCTGTATTCACCATCAAATAAAATATAATTCATGAGTCAATTTTTTTGAGCAAATATAAGTTTTTTCGCTTTATGCTTGTTTTCATTTCAGGTATAAAAATTGCTCGCAGTGAAGGGGTCACTTAAGTAAGGGGCTGACTTAAGTGAAGGGCTCACTTAAGTGACCCCTTCACTCAACACAAAAAAAGCCCGAAAATTTTACTTTCGGGCCTTGCTTTATATTAAAGATCTAAATTACTTACTTAGATACATTTTTCTTCTTGAATAGAGCTCGTAAAATTCATCATCCTTCAAGCTATCAATAAACAAGATGCTTTCTCCGGTTGATTTCATTTCAGGTCCTAAGCTCTTATTGACATTAGGAAACTTATTGAATGAAAACACAGGCTGTTTGATGGCAAAACCTTCAAGTTGCGGATTGAAATCAAAGTCAGTTACTTTGTTTTCACCAAGCATAACTTTAGTGGCATAATTCACATAAGGCTCATTATACGCTTTAGAGATAAAGGGTACGGTTCGAGACGCCCTTGGATTTGCTTCAATGATGTATACGATATCATCCTTTATAGCGAATTGAATATTGATAAGTCCTTTTGTTTCAAGGGCTAAAGCAATTTTTTTCGTATGATCCTTGATCTGCTGCATTACAAATTCACCTAAATTAAATGGAGGTAAGGTGGCGTTTGAATCTCCGGAGTGGACCCCACATGGTTCAATATGTTCCATGATACCAATTATGTAAACATTCTCACCATCACAGATAGCATCGGCTTCGGCTTCTATGGCTCCATCCAAATAGTGGTCAAGTAAAAGTACATTGTTAGGAATCTTTCTAAGAATATCGATCACATGACTTTCCAGATCTTCCTTATTGATGACGATCTTCATACCTTGCCCACCCAGTACATAACTTGGTCTAACAAGAATTGGAAAGTCTAGTTGATCAGCGACGGCATCTGCTTCTTCTGCTGAAGTAGCAGTTCCGAATCTAGGAAAGGGAATATCTAATTTAGTAAGCAATTCTGAAAAATGCCCTCTATCTTCGGCAAGATCCAATGCTTCAAAACTGGTACCTATAATTTTTACACCATATTTGCTCAATTTTTCAGCCAACTTCAAAGCCGTTTGTCCTCCAAGTTGAACGATAACTCCTTCAGGTTTTTCCAATTGGATAATATCCCAGATGTGTTCCCAGAATACAGGTTCAAAATAGAGCTTATCAGCGATATCAAAATCTGTCGAAACGGTTTCAGGATTACAATTGATCATGATGGTTTCGTAGCCACATTCCTTTGCAGCAAGAACTCCATGAACACAGCAATAGTCAAATTCAATTCCCTGACCGATACGGTTAGGTCCTGAACCAAGTACTACTACTTTTTTTCTATCACTCACTTCACTTTCATTTTCAGAAAAAGTTTTTCCGTCAACGATCATATCGCTTTCAAAAGTTGAGTAGTAATAGGGGGTTTGCGCTTGAAATTCGGCCGCACAGGTGTCTACTAATTTAAATACTCTATTGATATTAAACTCTCTACGTTTTGTGTGAACTTCGCTTTCCCAGCAATCTATCATATGCGCAATTTGTCGATCTGCAAAACCTTTTTGTTTGGCTTCTAACAAGAGCTCCTTAGGCAAAGAATCTAAGTTGTTATAGGATGAAATCTCTTTTTCTAATAAATGTAATTCTTCATATTGTCTTAAAAACCACATATCAATTTTTGTGATTTCATGAATCCTTTTCAAAGGTATTCCAATTTGAATTGCATCGTAAATGATAAAAACACGATCCCAGCTTGCGACTTCTAATTTTTGAATTATTTTATTGTAGTCTTTCAATCCTTTACCGTCCGCGCCTAGGCCGTTTCGGCTAAGTTCTAACGATTGTGTGGCCTTGTGAAGTGCTTCCTGAAAGGACCGTCCGATTCCCATGACTTCACCAACTGATTTCATTTGTAAACCTAAAGTTCGATCAGATCCTTCAAATTTATCAAAATTCCATCGCGGTATTTTTACGATGACATAATCAAGTGTTGGTTCAAATAGGGCAGAAGTCGTTTTTGTAATTTGATTTTCTAATTCATCCAAGTG
>CBDULU010000202.1:0-4648 GCA_965368155.1 uncultured Flavobacteriaceae bacterium | reverse complement strand
GGCCTGACCCACAAATCTCATGTTCTTGCCATATTTTGGTCCAAGCACTTTAAAATTGGGCTTGATATTCTTGATCAAAATCCCCGAAGCGTCCTCCAAAAGTTCCACTTCCTTAACATTTACTTCCGAAATAATCAAATCGGAAACTGCCTCAATGTCTAATTTATCCTGTTTATCCATAACAGGAATCATTATCTTTTGCAAAGGTTGGCGAACTTTGATCATTTCCTTTTTTCTGAGTGACAAGACCATTGAGGAGATTGACTGTGCCTTTTGCATCTTTCTTTCCAGAGATGGATCGATCAATGTTTCATCAGCTTTTGGAAATTCACCCAAATGTACAGAACTTAATTTATTTTCAAAAACGTTTTTTGTTAAATCTCGATACAAATTATCCATAAAAAATGGCGCAATCGGGGAAGCCATTTTTGCCGTTGTGAGCAAACAGGTATACAATGTCTGATAAGCCGATATCTTATCTTTTTGATAATCTCCTTTCCAAAACCTTCTTCGACATAACCTTACATACCAGTTACTCAAATTCTCACCCACAAAATCCTGAATGGCCCTTGCAGCTTTAGTTGGCTCGTAATCATCATAAAAGCTTTCCACTTTTTTAATCAGCGAATTCAATTCTGACAGAATCCATCGATCTATCTCTGGCCTTTCCTGAATTGCAATCTCATTTTCTTCGTAAGAGAATTTATCAATATTTGCATACAGAGAAAAGAAAGAATAGGTATTGTAAAGCGTTCCAAAGAACTTTCTTCTAACTTCTTCTATACCTTCAAGGTCAAATTTCAGGTTATCCCATGGGTTTGCATTTGAAATCATATACCATCTTGTCGCATCCGGGCCATATTTTTCCATTGTTTCAAATGGATCCACTGCATTGCCTAGTCTTTTTGACATTTTCTTGCCATTCTTATCAAGAACAAGTCCGTTTGATACAACATTTTTATAGGCAACACTATCAAAATTCATTGTTGCAATGGCGTGCAAGGTATAGAACCATCCTCTCGTTTGATCAACTCCTTCTGCAATAAAATCAGCTGGATAGAAATCATTGGCATCAATTTTTTCCTTATTTTCAAAAGGATAATGCCATTGTGCGTAAGGCATAGCGCCAGAGTCAAACCAAACATCGATAAGATCAGTTTCTCTTTGCATGGCCTGCCCTTTATCTGAAACCAAGACAATTTTATCTACTATGTTCTTATGAAGGTCTATCTTATCATAATTTTCCTCACTCATATCACCCACCACGAAATCTTCGAAAATATCCTTATCCATAAAACCTTTATCGATGGATTTTTGCATTTCGGATTTTAATTCTTCAACAGAACCAATGATGATCTCTTCTGATCCATCCTTTGTTCTCCAGATAGGCAAGGGAGTACCCCAGAATCTTGATCTGGACAGATTCCAATCATTTGCATTTTGAAGCCAGTTACCAAACCTTCCTTCTCCTGTCGATTTGGGTTTCCAATTGATCGATTGATTCAGTTCAAACATTCTGTCTCTCTTATCAGTGACTTTAATGAACCAGGAATCCAAGGGGTAATAGAGGATTGGCTTATCAGTTCTCCAGCAATTAGGATAACTGTGTTTATATTTTTCGACCTTAAAAGCCTTGTTCTCTTCTTTTAATTGAATGGCAATTTCCACATCAACTGATCTATCGGGCTGTTGATCGTCTTCATAATACTCATTCTTAACATATTTCCCGGCATATTTACCCATGTCTGAAGTAAATTTACCCTGGAGATTCACCAAGGGAACCGGATTATTATGGTCATCCAATACCAGCATTGGAGGTACTTCTGGTTTCGCCTGTTTTGCAACCATAGCATCATCTGCTCCAAATGTTGGCGCTGTATGCACAATACCTGTACCATCTTCAGTTGTAACAAAATCTCCGGCAATCACTCTAAAGGCATTTTCCGCATTCTGATAAGGCAAGGCAAATGGTAATAATTGCTCATATCTGATTTCGAGCAAGTCAACTCCCTTGCATTCAGCAATTATTCTATATGGAATTTGCTTGTCTCCCTCCTTGTACGATTCGAATGCAGCTTGATCACTAACCTCCTGAAATTTCTTTCCCATCTGGTAAGCCACCAGTTGCTTCGCCAAGACCACATTGATCGGTTCAAAAGTGTATTGGTTAAAAGTACTGACTATCACATAGTCTATTTTCTTACCAACAGTCAGTGCAGTATTCGAAGGAAGTGTCCATGGCGTAGTGGTCCATGCCAATATATAAAGATCTCCTTTGATGCTTTTAAGGCTTTCCGGTAAAGTTGATGGTATCACTTTAAATTGTGCAACTACAGTGGTATCTGTCACATCCTGATAGGTCCCTGGCTGGTTAAGCTCATGAGAACTCAGTCCTGTTCCTGCCTTTGGAGAATAAGGCTGTATGGTATAACCCTTATAGAGTAGCTTTTTTTGATAGAGTTCTTTGAGCAGCCACCATAAAGTCTCCATATATTTTGGCCTATAGGTCACATAAGGATCATTCATATCTACCCAATGGCCCATTTTCTTTGTGAGATCTTCCCAGATATCAGTATATCGAAGTACTGCCTTCTTACAGGCTTGGTTGTACTCCTCAACACTTACCTTTTTTCCAATATCTTCTTTTGTGATCCCAAGTTCTTTCTCAACCCCTAATTCAATGGGTAATCCATGCGTATCCCAACCTGCCTTTCTCGGAACTTGAAAACCCTGAAGTGTCTTATATCTGCAGAAAAGATCTTTGATGGCTCTTCCCATCACATGGTGAATTCCGGGAAGTCCGTTTGCTGAAGGAGGTCCTTCAAAAAAAACAAAGCTTTCCTTTCCTTCTCTTGAGCTAATACTTTTTTGGAATATATCGTTCTCTTCCCAAAATTTGAGTGTTTTTTCGGCAATTGCCGGAAGGTCCAATCCCTTATATTCTTTAAAAGTCTGACTCATATTTTCTTGCGAATTCTGTTAAATTTGCAAAAGTACATATTTTCTGAAAATTTTCATTCAATACTATAAAAAAAGCATCCCGCCAAGGCGAGATGCTTTTCTTTATTCTGACTGATTTTCAGTTGACTATTTTTTAATCACTACAAATTCAGTTCTTTTATTTCGACTGTGTTCCAAATCTGTACATTTTACGCCGTTTGAGCAACCATTGACCAATTTGGATTCGCCAAATCCCTTTCCAGTAATTCTTTTTGAATCAACACCTATGCCAATAAGATACCTTACTGTTTCTGAGGCGCGTTTCTGAGACAGCCACATATTATAACCATCACCTCCTCTTGAATCAGTATGAGAGCCAAACTGTATGATCATTTCAGGAAATTTGTCCATCAATCGAGCTACTTTTGCCAGCTCGTCATAAGAACTCTCCAGTATGTTTGCCTCATTCAGTTCAAATTCGATAGATCTTACATTGAGCATTTCCTTCCCGTTAACATTGACAAATTCCTTTTCATCAAGTTTTAGGGTAATTTTGTTTTCATATGCATTTACCCTGCTTGTTACCAAAGTTGAATCAGCCTCAAAATATCCAAACTTGTCTCCACGAATTGTATAGGTCTCATCACATTTAACCTTAAAGGAGAATTCACCGTTTTTAAGCGCCTCAATTCTTTTGATTTTGTTTCCTTTACTGTCATAAATCGCGGCAAAAGCATCTGGTATGGGTTGACCTGTCTTCTTATCAATAATAAATCCTTGAACAATCTGATCACAAATTGGATTGACGGTCAGCTCCTTAAAAAAATAGATATCGTCATCTCCCTTGCCTCCTCTTCTGTTCGAGGAAAAATAACCGCTCTGGGTTTCTCTGTCAATTATAAAAGAAATATCATCTCCTTTACTATTCATGGGTTTTCCCAAATGTATAGGAACTTCAATTGATTCGTCAAGTTTGGTCATATAGATATCGTAACCGCCTTCACCACCAGGCCTGTTAGATGAAAAATAAAGGATGTCTCCGTCTACATATGGGGTATACTCTTTATACTTTGAATTCACCGTGGGGCCAAGGTTCTTTGGAGCTCCGTAATGCCCATTATTGATAGATACTTCATAGATATCTGTTCCACCATATCCACCCGGCATATCCGAAATATAATAAAGTTTTTTTCCGTCTTTTGATACAAAGGGATGGCCAGTGCTGTACTTGTCATTATTGATTGTTAAGGTCATAACGTTAGTTCTGCTTCCGGCATCTCCTATGTTCGCCCTGAAAATCTTTAGATTACTAGATCTCACCTTCCCTCCCATATAATTATTAGAAGTAAAATATATTTCTTTAAGGTTAGGTGAAAAGGCAACCATAGCGTCATGGTATTTTGAGTTTACAGCATTTGAGAAAGGCCTTACTCTTGTAATTTCTCCATCGGCTTCGACATTACCTATATAAAGATCCAGAAAAGGTTGGTCATTACCTTCCCAGGTTTTGTTAGAAATTCCATTTTTTCTGGATGAAGAAAACACGATTTTGTCTTTTCCGTAAAAGGTAGTGCCAAAATCACCATTCTCAGAATTTGCCTCAAGGCTTTTCACCTCGTATTGGGCAGCTGTAAGTTGCGAATAAGCAACTACAGAAAATAATAAAAAAATAATGGAAAATAAACTTCTCATAGGCTCTAATACTTTA
>CBDULU010000201.1:0-4662 GCA_965368155.1 uncultured Flavobacteriaceae bacterium | reverse complement strand
TTTCCATGGGCATGAGTGGCGACTATGAATTGGCTATTGCTAACGGCAGCAACATGATCAGGGTGGGCAGTGCCATATTCGGTGCAAGAAATTATATAGCCTGAATTAAGTGATCTATAGCAAACAACAGCTCTGATAGCTCAATGCATGATTTTAAATAACAATTCCTTTAAAATATCACCTTGTGCCAAATTTGAGGCACCAACCCCTTTACTTTTTAAATCAGCTTCTCTCAATCTGGCAATAACCTGTGCCACTTTTCTCATCGGATAGTTTTTTGCTGCCCTTTGGTATTCCGGAATAAAATACGGATTGATCTTTAACATCTTTCCCACATTGATCTTCCCTTTATCTTTTAAACCGTGATACAGCAATAGCTGTGTAAAAAATCCATTCAACAAGGAAATCGTCATCACCAAGGGATTACTCTTAGGGTTTTGGGAAAAATACTGAACAATTCTATTGGCCTTGACCAGTTCCTTATCTCCAATTGCCTTTCTTAATTCAAAATTATTAAAATCTTTACTGATCCCAATATTCTGCTCTATATGCAAGGCGGTAATGGTGGAACCATTTTCTATGATCAAGGTGAGCTTCCCAAGTTCATTAGCAATCTTTGACAAGTCAGATCCCAGGAATTCAACCAGCATATGAGCGGCTTTGGGTTCTATTTGATATCCTTTTTCTCTTAGTACCGAACTAATCCAGTCACTTACCTGGTTTTCATATAATTTTTTACTTTCAAACAAACAGCCCATTTGGGCAATTGTCTTAGCCAATCTTTTTCTCTTATCTATGGTTTTGTATTTATAACAAATCACCAGAATAGTTGAAGGTTGTGGGTTTTCAGCGTAGTCAGCCAATTTTTCTATAGTCCTTGATAAATCCTGGGCCTCTTTAACGATCACTACTTGTTTTTCAGACATCATAGGAAAGCGTTTGGCATTTCCAACAATATCGTCAACAGTCACATCTCTTCCATAAAGAATCATTTGATTAAAACCCTTCTCTTCCTCTGAAAGAACATTATTTTCAATATAGTCGGATATCTTATCAATATAATAGGCTTCCTCCCCCATTAAAAAATAAATGGGCTTGGTGTTTTTTGACCTGATGTCTTCAACGATCTCTTTAATTCTATTCATAAATTATAAGAAGTTCCTTATTTTTGTCGGATGACAAATCTCAACCTTCCAAAGTATTCCTTTCGCATCAAAAATAGAGAAAATAAGCTTTATATTTTTGATAAGATTAGAAAAAAAGACCTGCTGCTTACGGAGGAAGAATGGGTGAGACAGAATTTTGTTTCCTACCTGCATGAAGATAAGAAATACCCCCTTTCTTTGATCGCACTTGAAAAGCAATGCAAGGTCAATGATCTGGTTAAACGAACCGATATTTTGGTTTTTGACAAGACAGGCTCTCCATTTATCATTGTAGAATGTAAAGCCCCTCAGATACAGATCAGTCAAGATACATTTGATCAAATTGCAAGATACAATATGAATCTCAACGCCACATATTTGATCGTAACCAACGGAATACAACATTATTTTTGTCAAATGGACCATAAAGCAAAGCAATATCAATTCTTAAAGGAAATTCCAAATTATGCTTAAAATTGACTCGTTTAATAGTTTTGATTCCTGAAAAAACTTATGTTTGCACACCCTAAAACTTTTTTTTCCTACTTACCTTGAAAATAGCAATCGTAATTTTGAATTGGAATGGCCGTAAATTGATGGAAAAATTTCTTCCATCAGTTGTAGCATACAGTTCTGAAGATGCAGACATTTACGTAGCAGATAACAATTCAACTGACGATTCCATTGTTTTTCTCAAGGAACATTATCCTCAAGTAGGAATCATTCAAAATGAAATAAATGGAGGTTTTGCTAAAGGGTATAACGATGCTTTAAAGCATGTTGATGCAGATATCTATGCGCTTGTTAATTCAGATATTGAAGTGAGCGAAAACTGGCTTAAACCCATTCATGCAGTTTTTAAGCAGCATAGTAAAACCGCTATTATTCAACCGAAGATTCTTGATTATAAGGATAAATCAAAATTTGAGTATGCCGGTGCAGGGGGTGGATTTGTAGATTTTATGGGCTATCCTTTTTGCAGAGGAAGGATATGTATGGACCTTGAACAAGATCAGGGTCAGTTTAATGACGTAGCTGATATTTTCTGGGCATCAGGTGCCTGTTTCTTTATCAAATCAGACGTATATCATCAACTTGGAGGCTTTGATGAGCAGTACTTTGCACATCAGGAAGAGATCGACCTTTGTTGGCGTGTTCAAAATGAAGGCTATGCTATCCAGTATGTTGGAGGCTCTGAGGTCTATCATGTTGGCGGGGCAACCCTCAGGGAATCCAATCCACAGAAAACCTATCTTAATTTTAGAAACAGTCTTTTTACGATTGCTAAAAACGTACCCAAGCGTTTTGTTTTTATCGTCATCTTTTTAAGATTGATTCTCGATGGAGTTGCAGGAGTAAAATTTATACTGGAATTAAGACCTGTGCATACTTGGGCAATCATCAGGGCCCACCTTAGCTTCTATTGGCATCTGCGCAAAATGATGTCAAAAAGACGCGCCTTATCTTTTAAACAAACAAATTACTTCTATTGCTTCAGCATTGTATGGGAGCATTTTATCTTGAGAAAGAAACGGTTTTCGTCCATCAAGTAAGCCATTTTACTTAAATTTCAATACCATAGCACCAAAATTGGCCCTTATAAATATTTTCCTATATTTGGTTCAATTGCATTAAATCGGACGCCCATTTTTATGAGATGTCAGAAGAAACAAATTGAAATGAAAATAAATCCAAATAAGAATCGAAAGAAATTCATACTTCTCCTGTTCCTATCACTTTTTTTAGGTAGTTTTTATTCCTGTTCCTCGGATCAAAATAAAAACAAGGCAACACTTGCTACAAAACAAACTGTAGATCCCATTGATTATGATCTGAAAGACATCATTGATTCTGGGGTACTGAGGGTGATTACAACCTACTCTCCTACTGGATATTTTCTTTATAAAGGTCAAACTATGGGGTTTGAATATGAAATTTTCAAACGTCTTGCTGATCATTTAAAGGTGAACCTTGAAATAGTGTTGGCTAAAAATGTAGATTCTGTGATCCCAATGTTGAATCGTGGTGATGGCGATATCATTGCACTGGGATATACCATTACTTCCGAGCGAAAAGAAGATGTTAGTTTTACTGATCCCTACATGATCACGCATCAGTCATTAATTCAAAAGAAACCTGATAACTGGCGGAAAATGACCGTTGATAATATCAAAAATTCATTGGCCACTGACATTGTTGATCTTATCCATGATACGGTCTCAGTGAGACAAAACTCCTCATATTACCTTAGAGTAAAGGAATTATCTAATGAATTAGGTGACACGATTTATATTGATATCTTGTCTGGTGAATTATCAGACGAACAGATCATCAAAATGGTCTCTGAAGGGGAAATTAAATATTCTATCATCGATGACCATAAGGCTTCGATCCATAAAAGTTATTTTCCAAATATAGATGCTGATACACCGGTCAGCCTTTCGCAGCGACTGGCCTGGGCCGTAAGAAAAAGCTCGCCGGAATTACTTGCTATTATTAATCAAGGACTTAAGGCGATCAAAAGAAAACCGGATTACAATTTGATCTATGAGAAATACTTTGAAAACAAAAGGCAATTCCATAAAAGATTGGACAGTGAATACTATACAGGAACCACGGGTAAATTCAGTAAGTATGACGAAATAGTAAAAAAGTATTCCCGTGAATTAGGTTGGGATTGGATTCTTGTAAAATCACTAATTTATCAGGAATCAATGTTTAATTCCAATAATGAATCATGGGCAGGTGCCAGCGGCCTTATGCAATTGATGCCTGCTACGGCTCAGGAATTGGGGGTGTCTAATATTGCTGATCCAGAAGAAAACATACGAGCAGGTAGTGAATATTTAAAAAGAATGTATGCTTATTGGGAAGAGGTTCCTGATTCAATTCAGAGAATCAAATTTGCCATGGCTTCTTACAATTGTGGTTATAGTCATGTCAAGGACGCGCAAAAACTGGCGACCAAATATGGTAAAGATTCCCTAACCTGGGATGATGGGGTTGATTATTTTGTGTTGAATCTTTCAAAACCTAAATATTATAATGACCCTGTTGTTGACTTCGGATATGCCCGGGGATATGAACCTTATGAATATGTCAAAGATATCTTTGAAAGATATAAAAATTACAAGACCTTCGCGGCCCAATAACCAGCATCATTCTATGTTATGAGCATCTTTGACTTTCTTGATCTTTTAGGTACGGCTGCATTTGCCATCTCAGGAGCATTATTTGCCATCAAAAAGCGAATGGACACATTTGGGGTCTTGATCATCGCTTTTGTTACGGCAGTTGGTGGTGGAACCTTACGTGATATGTTGATCGGAGCTGATCGTATTACCTGGATGAAAGATCTCAATTATATCTATGTGATCTTTGTCTCGGTTATTCTCGCTATAGTATTTAGAAAAAAAATAGGCTACCTAAGTAAGTCCCTCTTTTTATTTGATACAATAGGTTTAGGAATCTTTACGATTATTGGAACCGAAATAGGCTTGCAAAACGATTTTCATCC
>CBDULU010000200.1:0-4665 GCA_965368155.1 uncultured Flavobacteriaceae bacterium | reverse complement strand
AGAATCAGTTCTTAAGCGTTTAGATAGTTTTTACAAAACTTTTGCCTATGCTGCCAAACGCAAATTTGAGACGGGCGAAACCAATTACTTGGAGAAAATTACTGCACAAGCCAAGCAAAAACAGCTGCAGACAGTTTATATACAATCGCAGCAGGATGTAGCCTCTGCACTAATGGGATTGAAGGAGTTAGTTCAAAGTAGCGAGGATTTTTCGGTGAGAAAAGTTCCTCTGACAAGATTGGAAGTCAAGCAAATAAGCATTGAAGAGAATCCCGGCTTAAGCTATTTTTTGAATAAGAAAGATTTGTTTCTTGCACAAAAAAATGTTGCCTCACAGAGTCTATTACCTGATATAACTTTGAATTATTTTGTAGGATCGAATTCCGGCATAGATGAGAATTTTAACGGTTATCAGATCGGCTTAAAAATTCCAATTTTGTTCAGTGGCAATGCGGCAAAGATCAAAGCTTCAAAAATTGCTCAAGAGGTGCTTGAAAATGAGGAATTAGCATATAGAATTCGTCTCAAAACCAAACAGTCAGAATTGTATACACAGCTTAAAAAATATGACGAAGCTTTGAATTATTACAAAGAAGAAGGAGAAGAATTGTCTCAGGAGATTTTTAAAATGGCTAAAATAAGTTATGAATCAGGTGAGATCAATTTTTTTCAATACATACAAAGTATCGAGAATGCGCTTGAAATTCTACTTGATTATTTAAACAATCTCAATACCTATAATCAAATTGTTCTGGAAATAAATTATTTAACCCTTTAAGTATCAGCAAATGAATTTTATCAAAATATATGCAATTGTTATCGTTGCTTTGACTTTTTTGAATTGCTCCAAGTCGACCAATCAAGGTGATGGATCTGATGTTCAGGAAAAAGAGAAAATTGTATCTAAAACTGATATAATTAGTATCTCTAAGGAGCAGTATAAAAATGAGTCATTGGGCATGACTTCTCTAGTGGAGCATTCCTTTGGGACAAGAATTAATGCTACAGGAATTATTGATGTGCCACCTAATGGAAGGGCTGTTATTAGTGCTCAGATAGGAGGATATGTAAAAAATTCACCTTTGCTGATAGGAGATCAGGTCAAAAAGGGTCAATTACTGCTCACCATTGAGAATATTGAATTCCTTGAACTTCAGCAGCAATATCTCGAAGCCAAGGAGCAGCTGACATTTTTAAAATCTAATTATGAAAGGCAAAAAGAATTGTTTGATGAAAAAATATCTTCTGAAAAATCATTTTTAAAAGCAGACAGTGACTATAAAATTACGCTTGCTACCTACAAAGGTCTTAGAAAGAAACTTGAATTATTACAGATAGATCCTGTGCAGGTGGAATCTGGTAATTTGACTTCGGTTTCAAAGATTTATGCACCTATTTCGGGTGATATTACGGCCATCAATATAACTACTGGTTCTTATATCTCATCTTCGGATGAAATTATGGAAATTGTAAATACAGCACATTTGCATCTTGAATTGAAAATATTTGAAAAAGACGTGCTCAAGGTCAAAATTGGGCAAACAGTATTATTTGACCTGCCTGAATCTAGTTCAAAACAATACAAAGGTAGTGTTCATTTGATTGGAAAATCAATTGGTGTTGACAGAACTGTGATGTTACACGCCCATATAGACGAACCTCATGATGAAGGATTCATTCCAGGAATGTTTGTACAAGCTTCAATTTTGACGAATGAATTGTCCGGAATGGGAATTTCAGATAAAGCAGTAGTTGAGAACAACGGCCTGGCTTATGTCATGCTCATGAAATCTGAAGAAAATGACAGCTATCTTTTTGAAAAAATACAGGTGAAAACAGGTGAGCTTTCGGAGGGTATCATCTTACTAAAGAACCATGAAGCTCTTGACCCAAAGGGTAAATATCTTATAGGGGGAGCTTATTTACTGACAGATTAATGAATATCAATTTCTTAAACGCTACGAGCTAAAATTAGAAATATTTAAACGCAGCTCTTATATCTTTTGGGTGTATTAAATAATTTTCTACATTTATCAGTAAATACATATACAAACAAATGAACAATTTCCCCCCAAACAAGCTAAAGGCTATTGACGCTGCTATTCTTGAATTTCAGGATAATGGCTTTAAGCAGACCAGTATGAGCTCCATCGCCAGGGCGACGGGCATCAGCAAAAAGGAACTACGCACTTATTTTGATAATAAGGATGATGTATTTAAACATGTCTTTCTTGAATTGTACGGAAGAATTGCGCCTCAGCTTCAGGATATTATGGATGGTGAAATGCCAGTACGAGAAAAAATTAGACATTTCATCCATAACTACGTCACATTTATCAATGACTACCATTTTCTTCCCCTGGGGCTGATCAGGAAACTAAACTCCAAGACGGATTTTGCTACAGAGTTTATTGTAAACCTGAGAATGCCCGATCCGACCAAATTTTATCAGCAAATAGAAAGCGAGATAGAAAAGGGTAGAATTAGGCCAATCAATCCTAAACAGTTGATGATCAATATATTTGCCTTAAGTGTTTTTCCACATGTGGCCTCGCCGCTTATGAAGGATTTTATCAATGCAGGTAATGATGAATTTGAATTGATAAAGGAAAAAGGTAAAACACAGGTGGCTGATTTTATCCTTAACGCTATTGAGATTAATTGAAAAGGATAAGCAGCTAGTCTGCACTCTTAAATTCACTTGCCAATTCGAATACTTCAAGGTCAAAATAGGGTACTGCCGCGATGATATAATCGAATATGTCGGCCATGATATATTCGTAATTCTGCCACCTTTTGTCTTTACTAAAGGCATAGATCTCAATTGGGATCCCTTGAGTGGTGGGAGCCAATTGTCTGGTCATGATCATCATTTCCTTATTGATCGCTGAATGATTTTCAATATAGCTTTCAACAAATTTTCTATACACCCCGATATTGGTAAGGTTGCGGCCATTGATCAATAACTCTTTGTTGACCTCATTCTTTATGTTGTGTTCCCTTATGTCTGTTGATTTTGTCTCTAAATAATCAGAGATCAATTCAATTTGTTTAAGCTCTTTTATTTTTTCCTCACTCAAATAGCAAATGCTACTTTGCTTAATGATCACAGCTCTTTTAATTCTCCTGCCTCCCGAATTTTCCATTCCTCTCCAGTTCTTAAAAGAATCAGAAATCAATGCATAGGTTGGAATGGTTGTAATGGTCTTGTCAAAATTCTGCACTTTTACGGTAGCCAGATTGATTTCAATTACGTCACCATCTGCACCAAACTTTTCAAAAGTGATCCAGTCTCCGTTTTGAACCATGTCATTGATAGATACTTGAAGGCTGGCAACAAAACCCATGATGGTATCTCTGAAAATCAGTAAAATTACTGCTGAAGCAGCACCTAGGGTAGTGATAAATTTATAGAAGGGTATCCCGGTTATGATCGCAAAAGCTGAAAGCAGGCCAATGGACCAAACGACAATAAGGATGACCTGAACATAACTATTAATTGGTTTATCCTTTAAATTGTCTTTTGTATTGAGGTAGTCTCTAACGGCCTTAACAAAACTTCTGATAACCCAAATCGTTAAAAGAATACTGAAAACAAGCAGCCCTTTTTCGACTAGATTTTCCAGATAGTCAAAATCTACCAAAGCGATTGGCACAAATTCAAGTGCAATCAACATTGGAATAATATGGGCCACATTTCTAGGGACCTTGTTCTTAACGACATAATCATCGAAATGTGTTTTGGTTTTTTCTGATAACCGAGTAAACAGGTTCAATAAAAACTTTCTGATCACAAGATCAATGATCACAATAACGATCAACATGATCAACAGTAAAACCGTCATGTTCAGATATTTTGCAGATATTTCAGTCAGTCCCAGTTCTAAGAAATACTGATAAAAATAATGTGAGAATTCATTCATCTTTTAAGGCCATTTTTAAGATTGCAAAAGTACGACGAATAGCCTGAATAAGAAAATATCTTGTTATATTAGGTGAATGAAGAAATCCATCAAAATAAGAAAATATTCTGGCGAACTTGTAGATTTTGACGAGAAGAAGTTGATCATGTCTCTAAAGAATGCCCAAGCCGATCACGATTTAGCCAATAAAATAGTTGATAAAATAGAGAAGGAGCTATACGCCGGAATGTCAACAAAAGAGATCTATAACAAAGCTTTTAAATTACTAAAAAGCAATAGACGGCCTAGTGCTGCAAGGTATAAACTAAAAAAGGCAATTATGGAACTAGGTCCTTCCGGATTTCCTTTTGAGAATTTTATCGGACATATTTTCAGGCATGACGGATATACAGTAGATGTTGGGGTGATCATGCAAGGTAATTGTATCACTCACGAGGTGGATGTTCTGGCCTGTAAGGATCATAAATGCTATATAATAGAGTGCAAATACCACAATTCACAAGGTAAACCAAATGACGTAAAGATTCCACTGTATATACATTCCAGATATAATGATATCAAAAGACAACTTGAGCAGGATAAGACCAATGCCTATACAGATTATCAAGGTTGGATATTTACCAATACCAGATTTACACTTGATGCTAAGGCTTATGCTAAATGCAGTGGATTGCAACTTGTAAGTTGGGATTATCCTGTCAATAAAAGTTTAAAATACAGAATAAACAAATCAAAATTATTT
>CBDULU010000199.1:0-4684 GCA_965368155.1 uncultured Flavobacteriaceae bacterium | reverse complement strand
TGGTAAATATTATATTTTTCATATAGGAACCGTAGCCATAATTCTTAAAATCTTGAAGATGCCTGATGGTAATACCATGGTCGTACTTCAGGGTAAAAAACGTTTTGAAATTGAAGAATTGGTTCAAGAAAAACCCTATCTAAAAGCCAAGGTAAAAGAGGTTGTTGAAACGCTCCCTGCCAAAATGGATACAGAATTCAATGCGATCATCGATTCAATAAAAGACATTTCTTTAAGGATCATTAAAGAAAATCCAAATTTACCTAGTGAAGCCTCCTTTGCGATTAAAAATATTCAGAGCAACTCTTTTCTGATCAATTTTGTTTCTTCGAATCTGAATCTTACTACAGAACAAAAACAGGAACTTTTAAATATCAATAGTCTTAAGAGCCGTGCTTTAGCTACGCTTAAAAAGATGAATAAGGAGTTACAAAGACTCGAATTAAGCAATGACATTCAGTCAAAGGTGCGTGAAGACATGGACCAGCAGCAAAGAGAATATTATTTGCACCAACAAATGAAAACCATTCAGGAAGAATTGGGTGGCGTTTCTCACGATGAAGAAATCGAAGAAATGAGGGAGTTGGCGAAAAAGAAAAAATGGAGTAAAGAAGTTGCAGAAACCTTTGAGAAAGAGATTGGACGCTTACAAAGAATGAATCCACAAGTGGCTGAATATTCAGTTCAAAGGAATTATCTAGACCTCCTTTTGGAATTGCCATGGGAAGAATATTCGACCGACCTTTTTGATTTAAAACGGGCGCAAAAAATATTGGACAGAGATCATTATGGTTTGGAAAAGGTCAAAAAAAGGATCATTGAACATCTGGCAGTACTCAAACTTAAAGGCGATATGAAATCACCTATCATCTGTTTATACGGACCTCCGGGAGTTGGTAAAACCTCTCTGGGTAAATCAGTTGCAGAGTCATTGGGCAGGAAATATGTAAGAATGTCACTTGGAGGTCTTAGAGATGAAGCCGAAATTAGAGGACATAGAAAAACATATATTGGTGCTTTACCGGGAAGAATAATTCAGAGCATTAAAAAAGCAGAGACTTCAAATCCGGTGTTTGTTCTTGATGAGATCGATAAATTAGGCTCAAGTCACAGTGGAGATCCGTCTTCAGCCATGCTTGAGGTACTTGATCCGGAACAAAATGCTGATTTTTATGACAATTATTTGGAAGTGGGATATGACCTGTCAAAGATCATGTTTATCGCAACAGCCAACAGTTTATCTACGATTCCATGGGCTCTAAGAGATAGAATGGAGATCATCAATGTAAGTGGTTATACGGTTGAGGAAAAAGTTGAGATTGGCAAGCGCCATTTACTCCCTAAATTATTAAAAGAGCATGGCCTGACCTCATCGCATTTAAAGGTAGCCAAAAAACAACTTGAAAAAGTGGTCACAGGTTACACACGTGAATCAGGGGTTAGAGGTTTGGAAAAGAAACTGGCTCAAATAGTGAGGTATGCGGCCAAGTCAATCGCTATGGATGAGGACTATAATGTGAAAATAACAGATCAGGATATCGAATCAATTTTGGGTCCTTCTCACATGGAAAGAGACAAATATGAAACCAATGAAATCCCTGGCGTTGTTACTGGTCTAGCATGGACCAGTGTTGGTGGTGACATTCTATTCATTGAATCGATCTTATCAAAAGGAAAAGGTACTTTATCGATAACCGGGAATTTAGGGAAGGTCATGAAAGAATCGGCTACGATAGCACTTGAATATATCAAAGCGAATCTAGAGGAGTTTGGAATTGATTATGACACTATTATAAATAATAATATCCATATACATGTGCCTGAAGGTGCTACACCTAAAGATGGGCCAAGTGCAGGAATCACGATGCTTACCTCCTTGGTTTCAACACTTACCCAACGTAAGGTAAGGGCTAAATTAGCCATGACTGGAGAAATTACACTTCGGGGTAAGGTACTTCCTGTTGGGGGTATCAAAGAGAAAATATTGGCAGCAAAAAGAGCTAATATTAAAGAAATCATCTTGTGTGAAGAAAACCGAAAAGACATAGAAGAAATCAATCAAAAATATCTTAAAGGTTTGATTTTCCATTATGTAAATGACATGAAAGAGGTAGTTGAGATTGCCTTACTGAAGCAAAAGGTTAAGAATCCAAAAAAATTATCTTAACTCAAATTTAGATAGATGAGGGTCATTTATACAAAATGATCCTCATTTTTTTTGCCTATATTTACGGTAAGGAGCAGTTATAACCCTTGGTTTTTATCGCTATTTTTCTTTACCCTATACGAATTCTTTTTCGTTTTAAGTTCGCCTTAGTGAAGAGCAATCTATCGAAAATTATCAAAAAATTTACCTCCTTTCCTTAGCCTTCTTTTATTCAAAAAGGTGAGGATATATAGCCAAAAAAATCAGATATATGAAACCATTATATATTTTCTTCCTGCTGTTCATTTCAACTTGTTCCTTATACAGCCAGAAACCGAAAAAACTTTTTAGATCAGATTCCATTCTTGAATTGACCATTACAATGCCTTTAAAAGATGTCATTAATAACAGAACGGAACGACAAGAATATGAATCAAAATTATCTTATACAGCAGAAGATGGAGCAGCATTTGAGCACCTTATAAAAGTTAAGGTTAGAGGCAAAACAAGAGCTGTTAAGCAAATTTGCTCTTTTCCTCCATTGGAGCTTCAGTTCAATAAGAAGGATGTGGAAAATTCCATTTTTAAGGGCCAGAAAAAAATGAAGTTGGTAGCGCATTGTCAAGGAGATAAATCTTTTGAAGAGTACGTTAAAAGGGAATATTTAATCTATAAAATGTATCAACTTATCAGTCCTTATAGTTTTAGTGTGAGACTTTGTCGTATTACCTATATTGATGCAAACAAATCAAAGCAGGGAAACGTTCATTATGGATTCTTAATTGAGTCAATAAAAGATGTTGCCAAAAGAAATGATATGACCGTTTTTAAGGGCAAGATCAGAAATCAGGAAACACTGAATAAAGAGAATCTTGACAAGCTTGTATTCTTCCAGTATTTAATTGGGAATCTGGATTGGTCTATTACAGAAAGACATAACATGAAACTAATCATTGGCGACAAAGGTGCTTTGCCAGTGGCCGTTCCATATGATTTTGATTATTCGGGCTTGGTGAACACTCCTTATGCACTGCCTCCCGAAGAACTTAACCTCCCAGATGTCAGAACAAGGTTATTCCGAGGATTCTGTAGAAAAGACAATTATCAGGAGACCATTGATTTTTACAAAGGTATTGAGAATGATTTACGAAATGAAGTCAGCAATCTCAGTGTACTAAATTCAAAAAGTGTGAGTAGCGTGAATAAATATATGGACAGTTTTTTTGAAAATTTAAATTCTGAGAAATATGTCGACAGAAAAATAATCAAAGCTTGCAAGGTAAAACACAAACACGCCTATGAATATAACTAAAATAATAATTCAACAAAGGGTCTTTATCGCTATAGCTGTAGTCTTAGCCTTCATGGTCATGAGCTTCCTTGGAAATTCTGATGACAATTCACTGGAGCCCCAAAATGAATTAAAATATGAAGGAACTTATGGTTTGTATGTTGAAAAAACAGATCATTATAATTTTCGTTGGATTACCCAAGTAGAAGATCTAGGCTTCTATGAGGTGTTAAATCAATCCAAGAAAATTATAGCTACTGGTGAAACTACTTTATCAAAAACACACAGTATCGACCTTAAAAAGGGAATTGAAGGGCCTCTTACTTTTAGGTTCGGAGGCAAAAACCAAGGAATGCATGAAGTTAACCTTAAAGAAAACTTCCAACAAGAAAAAACCTCATATAAAAAAGTTGACTCTCTTTATGTTGTTGGTGATGTACATGGAAGATATGACCAAGTGACCAATCTCCTATTAAAGGCAAATATTATAGATGAGAAGATGAATTGGATTGCCGGCGGGGCACATATTGTTTTTTTAGGAGATGTGTTCGACAGAGGAGATGATGTGACCAAGGTACTTTGGTTTATCCATGGGTTAGAAGAGCAAGCCGCACTAGCAGGTGGTAAAGTTCATTTGGTTTTAGGAAATCACGAAATCATGACCATGACCAAAGACCTGAGGTATGTCAGTAGAAAGGAGCGTAATATTGCGGTTGCCCATGGTATAAGTTACGATGCCCTATTTCATCCCATTGATTCTTATCTGGGTTCCTGGCTTAGAAGCAAGGTCTCCTTACTTAAAATAGATAAGATCGTTTTTGCCCATGGCGGTATACTGGATATTGGTCCGATTACATTGGAGGAATTCAATAATAAGGCCTATTACTATATGCAAGAACCCATGTATCTTGATATGATGAAAGATTCTCCTGACAGTACCAAATATGATTCAAATCACTGGTTAGACATGAGGTATTTTTTCTATTACAGCAAGGGTCCTTATTGGTTCAGAGGCTATGTGAATACGGACACCCTGGGTCCTCAATTGAATTCCATGCTCAACAAACACGGATCGAAGATACACGTGGTGGCGCATACGACACTTGAAACAATTACCGAAAAATATGATGGTAAATTACTGACCACAGATCTTAATGACGCGGCAACTCAATTGTTGTTCTTAGTGAGGCATAGGAACAAATATGAAAGATATAAAATTGACAGTGAAGGACTTAAAACTGAATTAT
>CBDULU010000198.1:0-4684 GCA_965368155.1 uncultured Flavobacteriaceae bacterium | reverse complement strand
TAGCGGCCTGTTCTGCATCCTGATCACCAGCTGTCTGTTCTGTATCCTGAGCCGTGGCCACAAGTACATTTAACATCAATACAGCCAGAGATAAGTACCTTATGATCGTTTTTAAATTTTTCATGATTATTCTATTTTTAGTTAATATATTATTGGTCTTTAATTAATTTTGCCGACAACAGTACCATATGCATATCAAAGAGTGTCTCTAGAATACTGGCAAGTGCCGTTTGATCGTAAACCTGACCGGTTAGGATATATACTTTCATATCGGTTCCTGTATCTTTTGGGATAATTTGCATTCCCCTGATCTTATCAGAAAAACTTTTAGGAAGATGACCCAATGCCTCTATCTGGTAAATCCCGGGCTCGCTGAATTTTTGTTGAAAATTTTGTTTTTTCTGAATTGCCATAGCTTATGTTATTATGGAATTAATTGATATTATAAAAGTATTCCATTCAATTGCTTAAGGCAATAAACGAAGGTTGATTAAGGTTGAAACCGGGTAAATAAACCATGCCGAATCAGCCGATGGAAGGATCAGTTTAACAAACTGAGTTCTTTTGCTTTATCAATGAGGGTAAATCGATTTGGCACCTCCCATTTTTGACAAATATTGTAAACATGTCTTTTTATGGTACCTTCTGAGATAAAGAGTTCTGCAGACATTTCTTTATACCTCAGGCCCTGTGCAAGCAGTTGTATTACTTCATGTTCGCGAGCAGACAGATCTGAGTTGGCAGAGGGTTTTTTAAGCTGTTCCTTTTCGGACTCAGGAGGGAAATGATGTTTCAGACTAATTTTTGATACCACATTCTCTACAAAAGACTTATAGGATGGGTTTGGCTCCAATTTTTTCAGAAGCGGAAGTATTTCTTCTCCTGCTTCTACAAAAGGCCTTAGCCATTGCTTAGCCGATGCCAGGGCAATAGCTTCCCTTAAGGATGCTTCACTTTCTACTTCCATATCTTGTTTATTATAGAGTACGCACTCTAAAACAAGAATTTCAATCAGGTGATTGTTAAGGTGATAGGAGGCTGCAGCTTGTTTTAAGTCATTTAAAATGACTCTTGCTCTTTGCAAATTGTGGATTGAGCCTTCGGCAATGAAAATTCGTGCTTTTGTAAGTAATGGTATTTCAACCCAGCAAAATAAATTAGCAAATGAAACTTCCTCCTCAATATTTTGGGCCCAGGCCATAGCAGATGAAATGTTGTTTCGTAGCAAAGCTAAACGTCCGCTAGCTGAAAAAAGCAACATATCATGAGCCGTATTTCCTAATTCTTTTGTAAAATTTTCCAGCGCCTGCAAAGCACTATTTGCCTCATCTGTTTTAGCTTGCAACTCATTGGCAATTACTATGGCCGCCATGGCATCCAACGCTGTTCTTGTATGCAATATATATCGATACTTTATTGCTTTGTTGAACAAATCTTTTGATTGATCAAAATTATACATACAAAAGCGAGCTGTTATTTCCATACAAGCAGCCATTGCTTCTGTATAAATAATTTTCTTTGAACTGGCCAACTCCTGTATGTCCTGAGCTGTTTGAATAGAGATCTTTAAGTTTCCATCAAACTGATTGATATAAAACAGGCCGGCCATCAACCTGGTAATATATACCGGATCGCTTGTTGATTTTTGAAGATGGGCTGTCAGCTCTTTAGATGAAAGATCATATTCACCATTAAGAGTCGTAGCCATTCCATGATGTAAAATAAGCATTCCGTTGCAGAGGTTTTCACCTTCTGGAAGCAATTCTTTGGCTTTTTTAAGTTGCTGAATTCCACCGTTTGCATTTCCACTCCAAAACTCCAATAATCCTTGCATTAAATGCCATTCTCCCCAATAGGACTGATGTTTTTTTGAGTCGTTTAAAACTGTAGGCAGTTCTTCTAACAGGGGAAGCAACTGATCTAACTGGAAATTTTCATATGCACCCCAGGTTTTAGCCAGAACAAGATCAGGATCAGTGTTATTCTCTGGTGGTAATTTTGCTGCCCAATTCGCTACCACATACCATAGGTCTTTGTTTAAAAAATTAAGTCTGTGACGCTGAATTATTGCAAAGACTTTAGTAGTGTTTTGCGCAGCTAACATATATTCCAGAGACTCCTCAATGAATCCTTTATTCTCAAACCAAACACTGGCAGCTTCCCTAAAAGCATTTACTTTTTCCAGTCCGAATTTATCTTTAAATAGACCAAAAAGCAATTTCTGGATCAAGTGATGAAAGCGGTACCATGTGCCACTTTTATCTAAAGGAATAAGAAATAAATTAGATTGCAACAACCATTGAATAAAGTATTCTCCATCTATTTTATCCTCATCTTTATTAAGCACAATCATACGATCAATAAGCTCAACGTTAAAGCGATTTAACAAACTCGCTATAAGCATGGTCCTTTGGACTTGATCTGATTGTTTCTCTATGATCTCATCCAATAAATATATGGAAAGAGAATGTGATCCTCCTTGAAAACCTACCATCAACTGCTCCGTATTGCTATTGTCTTCTGATAACAAGGTCGCCATTCTTAGCGCAACTATCCAGCCTTCGGTTTTAGCTTGCAGCATAGCGATCGATGATTGGTCCAGATCAACATTTACTGTTTTTTTAAAAAGCAGCCTGATTTCATCTTCAGAAAAAGCCAGATCCTGCATTCTAAGCTCAATCATTCTTCCGTTTACCAGGAGATTATTCAGGTTTAAGGGTGGATCTTTTCTGCTTACTATTGAAATATGAAGATTTTGAGGAGGATAGCTTAGAATTTCATCGAGCAGATTATGAATTTCTTTTTCTTTGATCCTGTGATAATCATCCAGTACTAAAATAAAATTATCCTCAATGGCATCGAGTTCATTTATAATGGTGTATGCAATTCTTCGCACCGGAGGCAGCTTACCTGCTGAAAGCAACAAATTGGTTTCAGCCAGAGTGTTTGGAAATACATTCTCGATTGCAGCAATAAAATAGCTTAAGAAAACCCTTAGATCATTATGTTCTTCATCCAGGGAAATCCAGGCACTTTTTGCGCTGGATCTTTCTACCCACTGTGCAACAGTTTGGCTTTTTCCATAACCGGCCGGAGCTGAAATTAAGGAAAGCCGTTTTTCTATATTCGTTTCGAGTTTGTCAATAATTTTATCCCGAAATATCTGATCACTAGAAATAACTGGTGCATGCAGCTTCGTTTGAAGGATCATCAGATGATCTTCTCTTTCAGGACTTGTCTTTGTATGTTTTTTATCGATCAAACTTTATAAGTTTAGTTTTCTATGAGTTCCAATTCACTGGGTTGCCAGGTTTTATCAATCCATGGTTGTTATGGACCATAAGCACGGAGAATAATAAACCAGCTTTTACCAGGAATGGTTTGAATCCAATTTCCTTTATTAACACCTTTAGGTAAGGTTGGGGTAAAAACTACATCAATAGACCCATCTTTATTCTCTTTTACTTTTCCACTTAGACTGTTGATTCCCGCAGGAGGCTGATCGGTTTGCAGCATGCAGCGGGTTTGTGGATCGTAAATAGTTACCGACCAATTATCCTTTACCGGAAAGTTTGGAGGCAAATGTAATTTGTATGTAAGCGCTCCATCAAGAGGTTTGCTTTCTGAATCCAGTCCGGCTATTCCATAATCAGAGCCGGCACCGGGTTTAGTAAGCGCCATAGCCGGTGTAACAACAACAGCATTGTAGTGCAACCATAACCTGGCATCCATCCTGCGTGCCCCATCTTTCATGAATTCCGAATTTTTATCTGCAAAACCCATTACCCATTCACTTTTTTGATCTTTATAGATATAATTACCTGGGTCGCGCGGATAAACGGTGTTAGCTCGGGCATATCCGTTTCCAATAGCCACGGCATCGGTCATTATTTTTTTCATGCGGGCATCAGGTTTAAACTCCTTGCCTTTTTTGATGCCAAGAGATGCCAAAATGCCCAAATTTTCAGGGTCATAAAAATCCTGTGGCTCTTCCTGGATAATCTCATTCAGCATGTCAAAAGCCAACCCCTACTCCCAAACCAATTGAAATCGCACCTGTATGGCCTCCTTTTAGTTCATAGGCAAATTCAGGTATGAGGATCCAGTTACCCGGAAGCTCAACTTCATAGTTTAATCCAAACTGGATAATAAAGAGATTTTCGTCTGCTTCAAACTCAATTCCCGGCCCGAGTATTAAGCCAAATTCATTATATACTTTATACGTCCCTAATAAGGATAGTGAAGCTGGAAATTCTCTTTCCAGCGCACTTTCTTCCTCATCTGAAATTATATAATTAGCAGCTTCAATCTCCCCTTTTAGAGCTAGAGCAAACTTTTCGGAAATATTATATTCATAGCTCAATCCCCAGGTTGGAATAAACCGCATCCCATCTTTCTCACCCGTTTCCAGTACCGTGGGAATTGCGCTATGTCCAATGGTCAATACGATATGATTAGGGGGCACAGCTTCTTGTTCCGAAGTTGATTGAGCCTTCAATTCAACCGAAAACAGAAGAATTGAAGCGCTCAATAAAATCATCTTTACCATGGAACTTAATTTCGCTATTATCATATCTTAA
Source organism: uncultured Flavobacteriaceae bacterium (assembly GCA_965368155.1). Taxonomy (GTDB): domain Bacteria; phylum Bacteroidota; class Bacteroidia; order Flavobacteriales; family Flavobacteriaceae; genus Lutimonas. The sequence goes on along the minus strand of CBDULU010000198.1, from coordinate 104 downwards.
TGTGTCAATGTTTCTTTAATTATTCAACAAGTTCCAGCTCACCCGGACGCCAGGTCTTATCAATCCAGGGGGCCAGCGGCCCATAAGCCCGGAGAATGATGAAC
>CBDULU010000197.1:0-4691 GCA_965368155.1 uncultured Flavobacteriaceae bacterium | reverse complement strand
TTTGCAAAACTTTATAATATTTATATCATCATCCTGATTGTGACTACCCTATGGATGGGAACAATAGGTTTTATAGATGATTATATCAAAGTATTTAAAAAGAACAAGGAAGGTCTCAAGGGACGATTTAAGATAGTGGGTCAGATAAGCTTGGGAATTTTTGTAGGCCTCATGCTATATTTTAATTCCGATGTTGTGATCAAGGAAAAACTAAGACACGGAGAAGTAGTCATTAGTCAGGACATCACGATCTCATCAAATCGATTCTCCGAAGCGGAGAAATCGACCAAAACGACCATTCCATTTGTAAAGAACAATGAATTTGATTATGCCAATCTGCTTACTTGGATGGGTGAATGGACCAAGGATTATGTATGGCTATTTTTTGTAATTGTGGTGATTTTTATCATTACAGCGGTTTCAAACGGTGCAAATTTAACGGATGGGATAGATGGCCTTGCAGCAGGAAGTTCTGCGATCATCGTGTTGGCACTCGCAATTTTTGCCTGGGTCTCAGGTAATATCATATTCGCGGATTATCTCAATGTCATGTACATACCGAATTCGGGTGAAATAACCATTTTCATTAGTGCCTTTGTAGGAGCCTTGGTTGGGTTTCTTTGGTATAACACATATCCTGCTCAGGTCTTTATGGGTGATACAGGTAGTTTGACCATTGGTGCAGTTATAGCAGTGATTGCCTTGTCGGTAAGAAAGGAATTCTTGATTCCTATCCTCGCCGGAATCTTCTTGGCTGAGAATATGTCTGTAGTACTTCAGGTGTCTTATTTCAAGTATACAAAAAGAAAATCGGGTGTGGGAAAAAGAATTTTTCTGATGGCGCCGCTTCATCATCATTATCAGAAGCGCGGGTATCACGAAAGTAAAATAGTAACAAGGTTTTGGATCGTTGGCATTTTATTGGCCGTGATCTCAATTTTAACATTAAAAGTCAGATAATCAACAATAACAATTAAATAGAAACTACATGAGTATTTCATCATTTGCTTTACAAACCAATTTTAATGTAAAGAATGCTATGGCATCCAGCACTTTGTCCGATCTAATGCGGGTAAGAAAGGAAACCATTCGTAATTGTATGTCTGATTTTGAAAATGAGGAGCACAGGCTTGAAAAGGTATTGACGATCAATGGGTCCCAATATGTCAATGACTCCAAAGCGGCTAACATTAACGCTACATTTTATGCCTTGGATAGTATGGAACATAACACGATATGGATCGCTGGTGGTTTGGATGAAGAGAGTAATTATGACATGTTGTTACCCCTGGTCAATGAAAAGGTGAATGCCATAATTTGTTTGGGAGCTAACAATGATAGGCTTATTGAGACTTTTGGAAATGTAGTGGATTTTATGATTGAAACTAACACTATTCGCGATGCGGTAAAGATCGCATATAAACTGAGCAGAGAAGGGGAAACTGTTCTTTTTTCTCCAGCGGGAGCTTGTGAGAATTTAGCCGAAAATTACGAAGAAAGAGGTAAACTGTTTAAAGAAGCTGTAAGACAATTATAAAATAGAAAGAACAGTATGTTGACAAGATTTTTTGACAATATTAAAGGAGATAAGACCATCTGGGCCATCATCGCGGTTCTGGCGATATTTTCTTTTCTTCCAGTATACAGTGCCAGTACAAATCTGGTTTATGTAGCTGGAAAAGGGTCAACTCTTGGTTATCTGTTAAAGCATGCGATTCTTTTACTTCTCGGATTTGTGATCGTTTATACCACCCATAGAATTCCTTACAGGTATTTTAGCGGATTGTCGGTTTTGATGCTTCCTGTGGTTATTTTACTGTTGGTATATACCCTTACACAAGGAACCGTGATCGATGGGGCAAATGCCAGTCGATGGATCAGTATTCCATTTATCGGAATTGGTTTTCAAACCTCCACACTGGCGGCAGTTGTTTTGATGATATATGTTGCCAGGTATTTGGCGCGAAACAAGGAAAAAGAAATCACTTTTAAGGAGAGCTTTTTATATATGTGGTTACCCGTAGGTTTTGTACTCGCTTTGATCTTACCAGCCAACTTTTCTACAACCGCTATCACCTTTTTTATGGTTGTTATACTGGCGTTTCTGGGAGGATATCCCCTAAAGTTTATTGCTTCTATTCTTGGGGTGGGTATCTTGAGTTTAGCATTGTTCATACTTACTGCCAAGGCTTTTCCTGATGCGATGAAGAATAGTCGTATCAATACTTGGTCGAGCCGGATCGAGAATTTTGCCTCCGGAGAGTCTGAGGATAACTATCAGGCGGAAAAAGCAAAAATCGCTATAGCCTCGGGCGAGATTTATGGCAAGGGACCCGGTAAAAGTGTGCAAAAGAATTTCCTTCCTCAATCTTCATCAGATTTTATATATGCCATTATTGGTGAAGAGTTTGGATTGATCGGTGCTATTTTGATCATTATTTTATTCCTGGGCTTATTATTTCGCCTGGTGATCATCGCGACTAAATCAATTACGATATTCGGTACCTTACTCTGTTTAGGAGTAGGCTTACCCATTATATTTCAGGCCATGATCAATATGGGTGTGGCCGTTGGACTTTTTCCTGTAACAGGACAACCTTTGCCATTGATCAGTACAGGAGGTACTTCGATCTGGATGACTTGTTTTGCTATAGGTATCGTCTTGAGTGTAAGTGCTTCAGATAAGGAAGTGGCTGCTATAAAGCAAAAGGAAACATTGGAAAACCCTTTAGATATATTACATGAAGCAATCGGTTAACATACTGCTGAGCGGCGGAGGAACTGGCGGACATATTTATCCGGCCATAGCGATTGCCAATGAATTAAAGGAAAGGCATCCGGGATCAAAATTTTTGTTCGTTGGTGCTGAAGGAAGAATGGAAATGGAGAAAGTACCACAATTAGGCTATGAGATCAAGGGACTCAATATTACAGGTTTTCAACGCAGCCTTAGTTTAAAAAATTTAACCTTTCCTTTTAAGTTGATTTCTAGCTTGTTAAAGGCGAAGAGAATTATTAGAAAGTTTAAGCCTAATGTTGTGATCGGTACCGGTGGTTTCGCTTCTGGTCCAACCTTATTTATGGCTAACAGGAATCATATTCCAAGTTTGATCCAAGAGCAAAATTCTTACCCTGGGATCACTAACAAAATATTGGCAAAAAATGTTGAAAAAATATGCGTGGCATATGACGGGCTGGAAAATTACTTTCCCGCTGAAAAATTGATCAAAACGGGTAACCCTGTGCGTCAGGATCTCTTGCATATAGATGAGAAGAGAGAAGAAGCACTGCGTTATTTTAAGCTCGATCCTAGTAAAATGACTTTGGTGATTTTGGGAGGTAGCCTTGGCGCACGAGCCATAAATCAAGCTTTAGAGAAAAATATACAAACAATTCTGAAAAATGATGTTCAGGTGATCTGGCAATCAGGTAAACTTTATTATGAAGAGTATAAAAAGTTTAGCGAGATCAAAGGAGTTCAGGTATGGGAATTTATTCAACAGATGGATCTGTTGTATGCAGCCGCTGATGTATTGATCAGCAGAGCAGGCGCCGGATCCATCTCTGAACTTTGCATTGTGGGTAAACCCGTAATTTTTATTCCTTCTCCAAACGTAGCTGAAGATCATCAAACTAAAAATGCCAAGTCTGTGACAGATAAGGATGCGGGAATTCTTTTAAAAGAGGAGAATATTGATAGCCTTGCTGATGTGATCAAAATACTGTTTGAAGATGCTCGAAAGAGGAGTGTCCTTAGTGAAAATATAAAAAAACTGGCCTTGCCAAACGCTACCAAAGAGATAGCTGACGAGGTCGATAAAATATTAAAATAGAATTATGTGCTAAATACTTTGGTAACTATGGCAACTCTCTTGAATAGTGAGGGGATTATTTAAAGGGTTGTCATAGTTTTTTAAAAACAAAAAGAATGAAAAAGTACTATACCATTATTAAATTTACTTTGCTCACATGTGTGCTGGTCTTCCTATATGGCTTTGCGGCTAATAGAAATGCTAAAAAAACCAATGCAGAAATCAAAGTAATTTTTGAGAATGGGGAAAATCTTTTTGTAAGTTATGAAACAGTTAATAAGTTGTTAATACAAAATTTGGAGGCCTACAAAAATCAATCAAAAGAAAATATAAATTTGAATAATTTGGAAGGATTTTTGCAGCGCAACAAAATGATTGAAAACGCTGAGATTTTTCTAACATTAAGTGGGGAATTAGGGGCAATAATTACACAAAGAACACCTGTTTTAAGAGTAGCAAATGAAACGGAAACCTATTATTACGATAAGTTAGGTGCTAAAATGCCATTATCGGATAATTATTCTGCAAGGGTTCCTATAACCACTGATACAATTTCTGGGAAGGGAGGGTTAGATATGATCATCTTATCCAATATCATAAGAAATGATGAATTCTTAAAGAAACAAATTATTGGGATTGACCAAATTAAAGGAGAAAGTAAGGATCAATTCGAATTAAAGACCAGGGTGGGCGACCAAAAGATCATTTTTGGAGATTTGTCAAGAATGGATGAAAAAATTGCGAAACTAAAAGTATTTTATCAAAAAATAATGTTGGATAGTACCATTACAGACTATAAAACGATTAACTTAAAATTTTACAATCAAATTGTTTGTGAAAAATAGATATTATGGACAATAAAAATATATCAGTTGGTTT
>CBDULU010000196.1:0-4697 GCA_965368155.1 uncultured Flavobacteriaceae bacterium | reverse complement strand
ATTCGGGGTCGCCTTCGGGTTTCTGATGGTGAGTTTTTCAGGAGGAAAGGAAATTGTCTTAGATTGGGTCAAACCCTTTGGAACCATTTTTATCAATGCTTTGAAGCTGATTGCAGTGCCTTTGATTTTAGGTTCGCTCATATCGGGAGTGTCTGATCTAAAGGATATTTCCAAGTTGTCAAAAATGGGAGGTAAGACAGTTATGATCTATTTATTGACCACTGTATTGGCGGTTACCATAGGATTGGTTTTAGTGAATAGTATTAAGCCAGGTGAATCGATAGCTGAGGAAACAAGAACTGAACTGGTCTCCAGCTATTCTCAAAGCACTCAAAAATATAAGGAAGAAGCAGCTAACCAAAAGAATAAGGGTCCTTTGCAGGCATTGATCGAATTGGTTCCGGACAATATAATAGGGGCTTCTTCGGAGAACAAAAATATGTTACAGGTCATCTTTTTTGCCATTTTTTTCGGAGTGGGACTCATTCTGTTACCTGAAGAAAAAGCAAAACCTGTTAAAGATTTTTTCGCAAGTTTTAATGAGGTGATCTTAAAGATGATCGATCTGATCATGCTTGCCGCTCCGTATGGCGTATTTGCTTTATTGGCAGCCTTGATCGTGGAGTCTCCCAGCGCGGATCTTTTTAAGGCTCTGGGTTGGTATGCATTAACGGTTGTTGTAGGCTTGGCATTGATGATTGTGCTATACACTACTTTGGTCATGATTTTTACTGGTAAAAAACCCAAAGAATTCTTGCAGGGGATATCACCGGCTCAGTTACTTGCCTTTTCGACCAGTTCAAGTGCGGCAACTCTGCCGGTAACCATGGAAAGGGTTCATGAGCATTTGGGAGTGGATGAAGAAGTATCCAGTTTTGTTTTACCCATAGGAGCTACCATCAATATGGATGGTACAAGTTTATATCAGGCTGTTGCGGCAGTATTTATAGCGCAGGCCTTTGGTATGGATCTCTCATTGGGGGTTCAGTTGGGAATTGTAGCCACTGCTACACTAGCCAGTATTGGATCTGCTGCGGTTCCGGGAGCAGGGATGGTGATGTTGGTGATCGTACTTGCCCAGGCTGGAATTCCGGAAGCTGGATTGGCGCTTATTTTTGCTGTGGACAGACCTTTGGAGATGTGCAGAACCGTTGTGAATGTTACAGGTGATGCAACGGTTTCAATGTTGGTTGCTAAATCAGAAGGGAAACTCGGAACGCCAAAAGTGCATGACTGGAACGACGATTATAAAAAGGCATAATTTATTTCACGGATCATAATAAAACAAAAAAAGTGGCCTTAGCCACTTTTTTTGTTTTGTATGCGCTACCAGCGTATCAGAACACTGCCCCAGGTAAACCCACTGCCAAATGCTGCAAGCAAGACAATGTCATTTTCCTTGACCTTACCTTTTTCCCAGGCCTCGCTAAGGGCGATCACTATGGAGGCAGCTGTGGTGTTTCCATAATTCATGATATTGTTATATACCTGCTCATCTTTAAGTTTGAACTTTTGCTGAATGAATTGAGAGATCCTTAAATTTGCCTGGTGAGGAATAAAAAGATCAATATCAGTGGGTCCCATGTTATTGGCAGTCAAAGCCTCCATAATGACTTCACTAAATCTCACAACTGCATTTTTAAATACAAAAGTTCCGTCCATATATGGGAAATAAGAAATATCTTCTTCTTCTGAAGCCAGTATTTCGGGTACCCAATGTTTAATACTCGGGGACTCAACGATTAATTTATCTGCATATTTTCCTTGACTGTGCAGATGAGAGGATAAAATACCCTTTTGATTGTCTTCGGTTCTTGAAAGTACGCAAGCTCCTGCGCCATCGCCAAAAATCACAGAAACGCCTCTTCCTCGAGTTGTCTTATCAAGGCCGTTACTATGGTATTCAGAGCCAATGACCAAAATGTTTTTGTACATTCCTGTTTTAATGAACTGATCAGCAGTAGAAAGGGCATATACAAAACCTGAGCATTGGTTTCTTACATCCAGTGCTCCAACCGTATTCATGTCAAGCATCTCTTGAATTTGCACACCACAACCAGGGAAATAGTAATCCGGGCTTAAAGTAGCAAAAATGATAAAATCAATATCATCTTTTGTCAAACCTGATCTTTCAATCGCCTTTTCCGCGGCTTTGGCGCCCATTGTGGCAGAAGTTTCATCAGTACCTTCTTTGATCCAATGCCTTTGTTTGATACCCGTTCTTTCTTGAATCCATTCGTCGTTGGTATCCATAATTTTTGACAGGTCGTCATTGGTAACAATGTTGTCAGGCACATAAAAGCCGAGTCCTGTAATTTTAGAATTGAACATAAGGATGTATTATTTAGTTTTAGTCTTGATTTTTGAAAATGAAGTCTGCCCCATGTTGGTCCCATTGCCAATAAGAAAAGTTAATTTCTTTAAGAGATGCTCCAATAATCAAAGATACGTAATTCATTGGATTTTCTTCCATAGAGTTCATGATGAAGAGCTTTCTTCGCCCAAAGAAATTGTGTCATCTTGTCATGATAACTCTTTTGGTATTTGTTTTGATTAGGCAAGGTGTACATATTAAATTTATAAATAGAATAATTATGGCAAAAGGAAAAATTAATGTAGCTGTTGAGAATATATTTCCGTTGATAAAACGTTTTTTATATTCTGATCATGAAATCTTTTTAAGAGAATTGATTTCAAATGCAACAGATGCGACTTTAAAGTTGAAACACCTTGCATCCATAGGTGAATTCAAAGGAAGTGTAGACGATGTAAAGCTTGAGATTAAGATTGATAAGGAAGGCAAAAAGCTGCATATCATTGATCAAGGGATTGGGATGTCTCAGGATGAGGTGAAAAAGTATATCAACGATATCGCTTTTTCAGGAGCTGAAGAGTTTCTTGATAAGTTTAAGGATGAAAAGAATGATTCCGGTATTATAGGACATTTTGGATTAGGATTCTATTCTGCATTTATGGTAGCCAAAGAGGTTGAGATCCATAGTAAATCATTTAGAGAGGAGGAGGATGCAGCCCATTGGATTTGTGATGGTTCGCCAGAATACACCTTGAAAAAATCTAAAAAGAAAGACAGGGGTACTGAAATTATCCTTCATATTGATGATGATTCATTGGAGTTTTTGGAAGAAAGCAGGATCAATGAGTTGTTGAGTAAGTACAATAAGTTTATGCCGGTTCCTATCAAATTTGGAACTGAAGAGGTGGCTGATCCTGAACATGAGCCACAAACTATAAAAGATGCGGAAGGTAAGGAGACTAAGGAGCCTCAAAAAATGATCACTGTTGACAGGATCATTAATAACCCTAATCCGGCCTGGACAAAGCAGCCTAGTGAATTAAATGACGAGCAGTACAAGAGCTTTTACAGAGAGTTGTATCCAATGCAATTTGAAGAGCCTTTATTTCATATCCATTTGAATGTGGATTATCCTTTCAATTTGACGGGTATATTGTATTTCCCGAAGTTGACCACCAATATGGATGTTCAAAAGGATAAAATTCAATTGTATCAGAATCAAGTGTTTGTAACTGATAATGTAGAAGGTATTGTACCTGATTTCTTACAAATGTTGAGAGGGGTGATCGATTCACCGGACATTCCGTTAAATGTATCGAGAAGCTACTTGCAAGCTGATGGAGCGGTTAAGAAAATCTCTTCTTATATCACCAAAAAAGTAGGTGATAAGCTTAGTTCTTTGTTTAAAAATGACAGAGAAGGTTTTGAGAAAAAATGGAATGATATCAAGATCGTTATTGAATACGGTATGTTATCAGAGCCTAAATTCTTTGAAAAAGCACAGAAATTTGCTTTATATCCAACTACAAAAGATGCGTATTTCACTTTTGAGGAATTACAGGAAAAAACGAAAGCAGCACAGACTGATAAAGATGGAAACCTTGTGATTTTATATGCCAATGACAAGGAAGCGCAGCACAGTTTTATAGAAGAGGCGGAAGCCAAAGGTTATGAGGTCTTATTATTGGATTCTCCAATCATTTCACATTTGATTCAAAAATTGGAATCAGAAGGTGAAAAAGTAAAATTTGCCAGAGTAGATGCTGACCCAATTGATAAGTTGATCCAGAAAGAAGAAGATCAGTTGTCTAAACTTTCGGATGAAGATCAGGAGAAACTTAAAGGTTATATTGAAGAAATTGTGCCAAAAGAAAAGTATTCAGTACAGCTAGAGGCAATGGATTCAAAATCAAACCCATTTATCATTACCCAGCCTGAGTTTATGAGAAGAATGAAGGAAATGCAGCAAACCGGAGGCGGTGGAATGATGGGCATGGGAGGATTTCCTGAGATGTACAACCTTGTTGTGAACACCAACAGTGATCTTATGCAAAAGATCCTAAAGGCAAAAGGCAAAAGGACAGAGTACATTAATCAGGCCCTTGACCTTGCCAGGTTGTCACAGAATTTATTACAAGGAAAGGAAATGACTAATTTTATCAAACGCAGTTACGAATTGATGAATAATTAAGAGTATCATTTTCTCTTTAAATAGAACCACCCGCCTTCTGACGGGTGGTTTTTTTTTTTTAATTCTGAGGTGATGGGGGTGAGGGGTTCATCTCTGAAGGGTTCACGTCTGAAGGGTTCGCGTCTGAAGGGTTCACGTCTGAAGGGTTCACGTCTGAAGGGTTCGCGTCTTAGGTGATGGTAGGTGAACGCT
>CBDULU010000195.1:0-4699 GCA_965368155.1 uncultured Flavobacteriaceae bacterium | reverse complement strand
CAGGAAAATCAAACACTTAAAGAATGTGTTTTATTCGCTATCGACCTATAATGATCAAACCTCTTATATTTTGTTCGAATTCAACAATAATTTATTGAATATTATTAACATTGGCTACAATAATACAAGGTCAAATGATTAAATTTGCATTTTTCAAAAACCAAAGATAAAATCAGTCAAATGATCTACTTTTTTACGCAAAAGCAAACGGTATTTGCCGTTTCTTCTCCTTCAGAAATTGACCAGCAAAACATTGAAAAATTAAAATGGCTCTTTGGCAATGCTGAACAGGTAAATGAAAATTCCGTTGCCGGGAATTTTATTGGCCCCAGAAAAGAAATGGTCAGTCCCTGGAGTACCAATGCCGTTGAAATAACTCAAAATATGGGCATCTCAGGAATCGTTCGTATTGAAGAATTTTTTGGAACAAGCTCTGATAGCCCGGTTTATGATCCTATGATTCAACATCATTATAAGGAACTGAACCAGGATTTATTTACTGTGGATATTGCACCTGAGGCTATTAAAGAGATCGATAATATTGCCGCTTATAACCAAGCTGAAGGTTTGGCACTTAGCGAAGATGAGGTCACCTATTTAGATGATTTATCAGTAAAATTAGATCGAAAATTAACAGATTCTGAAATTTTTGGCTTCTCACAAGTCAATTCAGAACACTGTCGACACAAAATATTTAACGGAACTTTTGTCATTGATGGTGAGGAGAAACCACATTCTCTTTTCAAAATGATCAAAAAGACTTCCATTGAAAATCCGAATACCATCGTTTCGGCCTATAAAGATAACGTCGCATTTATTGAAGGGCCGGTTATTGAACAATTTGCCCCACAATCAGCTGATAAACCAGATTATTACAAAAATAAAAAGGTAAAATCTGTTATTTCCTTAAAAGCTGAAACACATAATTTTCCAACAACTGTTGAGCCCTTTAACGGTGCTGCAACAGGGTCTGGAGGAGAGATCAGAGACAGGCTTGCCGGAGGAAAAGGATCCTTGCCCTTAGCGGGAACTGCCGTATATATGACTCCCTATTCAAGGCTTTCAAAAAACAGGTCTTGGGAAAACATGCCTGAAAGAAAATGGCTATACCAAACGCCAATAGATTTATTGATCAAAGCTTCAAATGGAGCTTCAGATTTTGGAAACAAATTCGGTCAACCCTTGATCTCCGGGTCCCTTTTCACCTTTGAACACGAAGAGCACAACAGAAAATTGGGCTTTGATAAGGTGATCATGCTCGCGGGAGGAATCGGATATGGTAAGGAAAAAGATAGTCTAAAAGAAAAACCCGTAAAAGGAGATAGTATTATCATCCTTGGAGGTGATAATTATAGAATTGGAATGGGTGGAGCAGCTGTTTCTTCAGCTGATACCGGTGAGTTTAATACAGCCATTACGTTAAATGCGGTTCAAAGATCAAATCCTGAAATGCAAAAAAGGGTAGCCAATACCATCCGGGGAATGGTAGAAGGCGATGAAAACAAGATCATCTCTATTCATGACCATGGTGCAGGAGGACATTTGAACTGTTTGTCAGAACTTGTAGAAGAAACTGGTGGGCGAATCAACATTGATGCCTTACCGATAGGAGATCAGACCTTATCTGCGAAAGAGATCGTAGGAAACGAATCACAGGAAAGAATGGGCTTGGTGATCCACGAAAAGGATCTTGACTATCTGCATAGAATAGCTGACAGAGAAAGATCCCCTATTTATGATGTTGGACAGGTAACTGACGACTTCAGATTCACTTTTGCTTCTGAAAAAACAGGTGAGAAACCAATGGATTTTGACTTGGCAGATATGTTTGGCAGTTCTCCTCATACGATCATGAATGACAAGAGTCTGCTGCGAAAATACCAGGCTATTTCTTATGACGTTCATGAAATTTATCAGGACACAAAAAATCTGCTGCAACTTGAAGCTGTGGCCTGTAAAGACTGGCTTACCAATAAAGTTGACCGATGCGTGGGAGGTAAAGTAGCCAAACAACAATGCGCGGGTTCGCTTCAATTACCTTTGAATGATGTTGGCGTTATGGCACTGGATTTCCAAGGTCAAAAAGGTATAGCAACTTCAATTGGCCATGCCGTAGCCAGCGCTTTGATAGATGAAAGAGCAGGTTCAAAAAACGCTATTGCGGAGGCTTTAACCAACATCATCTGGGCACCTTTAAAGGATGGCCTTCAGTCTGTTTCTTTATCAGCGAACTGGATGTGGCCCTGCAGAAATGAAGGTGAGGATGCCAGATTATACAATGCTGTAGAAGCCGTATCAGATTTTTCTATCGCCTTAGGTATCAACGTTCCCACAGGAAAGGATTCTCTTTCTATGAAGCAGAAATATGCAGATGAAGAAGTAATTGCACCGGGTACTGTGATCATTTCAGCAGCAGGCGAATGTTCTGATATTAACAAGGTAGTTGAACCAGTATTCCAAGTGGTTGATGACAATAGTATCTATTATATCGATTTTTCTGAAGACGAGTTTCATCTGGGTGGATCAAGTTTTGCTCAAATAAGAAACGGTATTGGAGCTGATACCCCTTCAATAAACGACGCCGCTTATTTTAAGAAATGTTTCAATACGGTACAGGAATTGATCAATAAAGATCTTTTATTGGCTGGTCATGACATTTCTGCCGGAGGAATGCTCACCACTCTTTTGGAAATGTGTTTTGCAGAAAACAAACTAGGAGCAAATATTCACCTTGATGGATTTGATGAAAAAGATCCAACGAAAATATTGTTCTCAGAAAAAAGTGGGATTATCATTCAAACAGCAAAATCTGCAGAAGTAGATGAGATTCTTACTTCAAACGATATTAGCTTTCATCAAATTGGAACCGCAAACACATCAAGCAGTCTTGACATCGCTAATTTTGATCTCAGTTTTGATATAGCAACATACAGAGATTATTGGTATAATACTTCATATCTGCTAGACAAGGAACAAACCGCAAATGATCTTGCTGAGTCAAGGTTCAACAATTACAAGCATCAACCATTAACCTATCAATTTCCCAAAGATTTCTCTGGAAAACTACCGGTAATTGACGCTACAAAACCCAGACCCAAAGCAGCCATTATCAGGGAAAAAGGATCAAACAGCGAGCGGGAAATGGCCAATGCGATGTACCTTGCAGGGTTTGATGTAAAAGATGTACACATGACCGATTTGATCAGCGGGCGTGAAACTTTGGAGGACATACAATTCATTGGAGCTGTTGGAGGATTTTCAAACTCAGATGTGCTTGGATCAGCCAAAGGCTGGGCAGGCGCTTTTTTATATAATGAAAGGGCCAATAGGACCTTAAAAAAATTCTTTGAGAGAGAAGATACATTATCGGTAGGTATCTGCAACGGCTGTCAATTATTTGTGGAACTTGAAATGATCAACCCTGATCACAAGGTCAAACCAAAAATGCTTCACAATGATTCTTTTAAGCATGAAAGTGGTTTTACTTCTGTCAAAATACAAGAGAACAACTCCATTATGTTATCAGACCTGGCTGGACTTACACTCGGGGTATGGATATCGCATGGAGAAGGTAAATTCAGCTTTCCCTATGAAGAATCAAAATATAATATTGTAGCAAAGTATGGCTATGAAGCTTATCCAGCCAACCCTAATGGTTCAGATTTTAATACAGCAATGATGGCCAGTGATGATGGAAGACACCTGGTGATGATGCCGCATATTGAAAGATCTATCTTTCAATGGAACTGGGCCAATTACCCTGGAAACCGTAAAGACGAAGTAAGCCCATGGCTGGCAGCCTTTGTAAACGCCAGAAAATGGATTGAGAAATAAATCTTCTGCGATTTAATAGAGACGGCTGCTCTTTGAGTAGCCGTTTTTTTTTGAGAAGAGGCTTGATGGAAAGTCCAACTCAAAAATCAATTTAATTTAATACACTTTTGCCGGCTTCCTGTTGTCGATCTCTTTGACCAAATTGATCTGATCAGGTTTTTTGTTTCTTTTTTTTGGCTGCAGGAAACAAGATATTATTGAGAATAAGTCTATATCCAGGTGAATTAGGATGCAAATCGAGCTCTGTTTTAGGATCTCCTACCCTGTGTTGATAGTCTTCAGGATCATGTCCGCCAAAAAAAGTAAACATTCCTTTTCCTTTTACCCCATGAAGATACCTGGCTTCTCCATTCACATTATTTTGCCCTAAAACCATCACAGTGGGTTTGATAAGCGATGATTCAAAAGCCGTGGTCTGCCCCATAAATCCTTTGACCAGCAAGGTGTGATTCTGGTTGAGCATGGTGGGCACCATATCCCATTTTGCAGAATACTCCTTTAACTCAAAATAGTCTTCAGGTTTGAGTACTTTCCTCTTTCTGGTCGTATCAATATTTGAGAATTCATACACCACCGGATTTCTTTCGAGTAAAAAATTACTAAAGGCAAAAGTCTGTTCAAAATTTAATTTATCCTGATAGCCTCTTTCAGAAGGGTCTCCGTCGAACATCACTTCACAAATATCAACACCTTCGGCTGCCAACGCAATATCAAAACTATCTGTTGCCGAACACATGGCAAACATAAAACCTCCGCCAAAAACATAATCTCTGATCTTTAAAGCCACATCCAATTTTTGCTGAGAGACTTTTTGATAACCCATCTCGCCTGCTCTCTTTTCCGCATTCACCTTGCTTTCTATATA
>CBDULU010000194.1:0-4709 GCA_965368155.1 uncultured Flavobacteriaceae bacterium | reverse complement strand
AATCTTACCCTCCTTGCTGAAAAAAGTATTGCACTTTTCGAGATCAAACAATAAACCGGCTGATGACTGATACCTGTCTTCGGCATTTTTTGCCATCAGTTTCATGACAATATGAGAGAGGGCAACAGGGATGTCCTGATTGATCTCATTGGGAGCTATTGGTGTTTGGGCTATATGAGCATGTACCAGTTCGAGAAGATCTGTATATATGAAAGGTAATTGCCCTGTAAGCATTTCGTAAAAACAAACACCCAAACTGTACAGATCGCTCCGGTAATCTACCTGCCTGTTGATTCGGCCGGTTTGCTCCGGGCTGCAATAATTCAGGGTACCCTGGATCTGTGTAGGATTCCTTAGATCATATTTATTCAAGTCATACCTGGAAGCATTACCAAAATCAATGATTTTTACCTTCCGCTCCTTCAAATTGACCAGAATATTAGAGGGGTTTATGTCTAGATGGATGACACCCTTGATATGTATATGGTGCAATACCTGCGTTATAGCCAGGGAAATCTGAAGGAAATCCCGGAAGTTCTTTTGCTTTTCGTAAATTATTTTGTTCAGGGTTTGCCCCTCAAACCATTCCAATTCAAAGGCGTGGTTGTTTTTGAGGCGGGTTTTTTCATAAACTTTCGGAACGCCCTCTAATTCAAGTTCGCTTAGTATATCATATTCATTATAGAAATTAGCTATTTCCTGAGGTGTGGGAAAATCTAAATTTAAAGACTTAATAATAGTTTGTTTCCCTTCTTCCTCTTTTAAAAAAAGCCTGGATTTGACATTCTCATATAGTATTGTTGTTCTCAATAGCTTATATTTTTCTGAATTCTTATGCTTGTCACATCCTGAAAAAAACGATCCTACAAAGAGTTACCAAAATAAGAAAAAATCATTAGCACTCCTAATATGATGATTGCTCACAAAGGTGTGGTCATGATTAATAGTGGTTAAACCCATTTCTGTTTTCTCTTAAAACTCACTTTTTAAAATACACTAACTTCGGAATATGGCAGAATCATATCTCATGTATTTCATAAAATTGTTACCATCTGCTATTTTTTATTGGTTTTTAAGAAGATAGGATTCATCTGATAGATTTGAATGCTAAATATAATGTTAGCAACTTAAACGAAAGATCGTTTAAGGACGAATAGTATTAATTCGCTTCCCAAAGTGTTCAATTACTTACCGAAAGGTTTAATTAAAAGATTAATGACGCCTCACCTTCTGAGGTTAGGATGTGGATGCTCGAGTATTTCTGCTTTTTAGCGAGGGTCTGACTTAAGCGAGGGTCTGACTTAAGTCAGACCCTCACTGATGTCATTAAAATCAAAAAGTAAACCTCTCAACCAAGAAAAGATACTAGCTCACCTTCCCCATCACCTCCTCAAAACTTTCAATCAGCTTAAACTGATTTGCAGATCGGACCAAATTGTGCTCCGGAAAACTAGTCTTGTAGTAAATGTCATTGTTTAAATAATCAGTCAAAAACCTTAGGGCCATGATGAAGATCATGGTCTTGGCAGCAAGGGGAAAGTACTTTCTTTCGAGATCAGAAACCGCATCTCCAGTTTTCTCTAAAAACCCTTTGGTATATGCCTCATAGAACTCCGTGTTAAACTCAACTTTCTCAAGATCTTGTTCATCTTCAGCAGCGGTATTACAAATTGTTCTGATGGCATCTCCAAAATCATAGTGAATAATCCCTGGCATGATGGTATCAGTGTCAATTACGCAAAGACCCATGCCTTCCAGATCGAATAAGGCATTTGATATTTTGGTGTCATTGTGTGTCACCCTTAGTCTGATTTGACCCTTGTTCTTCAACTCTTGCAAGATGTGCATTTCCTTTTTAAGGCCAATTACCTTGTCTATGTATACTTGTGCTCCTTGGGTTCTTTTTTGGGAAGCGTTTAGCAAAGAAGCTTCAAATTGCTCAAACCGAAATGTCATGTCATGGAAACGGGGGATGACTTCTACTAAATTTGAAGGGTCAAAATCTTGGGTAAGTTGAATAAATTCTCCAAATAATTTTCCACCTTCATAGGCCACTTTTGGATCTGTTACCGTTTCGAAGGTTTGGCTATGATCAATAAAGATCGTAACATTCCAATAATCACCATTTTGATCAATATAAAAGTTTTCTCCGCCAGAAGTCTGCAAAAAAGTCAATACCCTTCGTTGCCTTTCCTCTTGCGTCAAGCTTGATAGTTTATGATGCAAGTGACTGCTTATGTTCACCTTGTTCATGATCAATCCAGGCACATCATGAAAAACCCCTTTATTGATCTTTTGGAAAACGTATTTATGTTGCTGTTTTGATGTAACAAGAAAAGTATCATTGATATGACCTGAGGTTAATTCCGTAAAAGAATCAAATTCCTCCTTAGGTAAAAAAACATCAAATACCTCTCTTAAAACTCCAATCATACTACCACAAATGTGTCGGATAAAGTCCTTTATTCTTTAGTGCTTGAATTTCCTTTTTAACCGACTCTTTATCCTCTTTATAGGTAACCCCGAACCAACGGGCCTCTGAAGTCAGTACTTTAACTGTCCCCGTTCCGTTTTCCAAATAACCATTTACAATTAAAGGAATAAAATATTCAGCCTTTAAATTATCCTTATTCTCTTCAAGAAAACTATCGAACAAGGCTTCTGTATATTCAAAACATCTGGGTGTAAAGCCCCAAAAGTTCATCGATACAACAGTGTTTTCGTCTATAGGGATCATGTTCCCATCTTCGTCCTTTCTGATCAGGCCGTCATTAGTCTTTTCAATATGGGTCCTTTCAACAACATGAGTGAGGAATCCCTTGTCATCAACAGCGCATTCTCCTCTGGAAACAAAGCCGTGATCAGAAACCGTATTTTTAAGCAAATAAGCCATCATGCTAAAATCAAACGAATTCTTATCGATCGATCTTAAATATTCAGCCATCGCTACAAAAGCTTCTCTTCCATAAAAGTCATCAGCATTGATAATGGCAAAATTTTCCTTGACCTCATCTTTTGCCATAAGCATGGCGTGCCCTGTGCCCCATGGCTTCGTTCTGTCTTTATTAAAAAACCTTTCAGGAACCCTATCAATCTCCTGAAAAACATATGCGACTTCCGCTTTCCCTTCGAGTTTACTATCTACCTCAGCCCTGAATTCTTTTTCAATACTTTTTCGAATGATAAAAACGAACTTTCCAAAGCCAGCCTGCAATGCATCATAAATGGAAAAATCAATAATCGTATCCCCTTCTGGAGTAAAAGTGTCCAATTGTTTTAATCCTCCGTAGCGACTGCCTATTCCAGCTGCTAAAATTACCAATGTAGGTTTGTTGTTTTTCATATTTAAAATTTTGCAACGAATTTACTAAAGATATCACATAAAACCCTCCTAGATCATTCAAATTAAGAGTGTCTTATTGTGTAATTTTAAACGCAAGCAATATATTTGATCATTAAATAGACTCCTATGAAGAAATTTCTCAAAGTTATTGGCATCGTATTGATATTTTTATTGGCCGGAGCGGCAATTGTATGGTTCTTTTTTCTAAAACCTACGCCCCCTTCTATCTCTGACGAGGATAGGGCGATACTTCGAGTCATGCCTCTGCCGTCTGAGCTGGAATTTGGAACTGGTACTTTTGCTATAACAGAAAAGTTCGGAGTAACTTTTGAGCAGGAACCAAATCCAAAAATCGTCAAAGCAATTGACCGCTTTTACAAGCAACTGGAATTAAAAACAAAGCTATCCTTTACTGAAAGGTCAGGAGCTGGTCTGCAAATTCAACATCAGACAAATGACAATGAATTTCCACAACTGGAAGATGATGAATCCTATGAGCTAACAATTAATGGAACCAAAATTTCTTTGAATGCTTCTTCAACTACTGGTATCCTATATGGCTTGGAAACCCTCCTTCAACTGGCCGAAACCAATTCAGGTCAATGGTACTTTCAGGAGGCCAACATAAAAGATCATCCCAGATATCCCTGGAGGGGTCTTATGATCGATGTTTCTCGTCACTGGATCCCAAAAGATGTGGTTCTAAGAAATCTCGATGCCATGGCCAAATTAAAAATGAATGTATTTCACTGGCATTTAAGTGATTATCAAGGTTTCAGGGTAGAGTCAAAGAAATTCCCCAAATTACATGAAATGGGCTCTCATGGTAATTATTATACTCAGGAAGATATAAAAGAAGTGGTTAATTATGCTGCGGACAGGGGTATTAGAATTATACCTGAATTTGACGTTCCCGGGCATACAACAAGTTGGCTTGCCGGTTATCCTGAATTGGGAAGTGCCCCTGGGCCGTATACTCCGGACACAATCGCCTTAGGCGTTTTCAGGCCTGTTATGAATCCTACAAATCCTGATCTCTATACTTTTCTAGATGAATTTGTAACCGAAATGGTTACCCTATTCCCTGATGTATACTTCCATATAGGTGGTGATGAAGTTATGGCAAAAGACTGGGAGGAAAATGAAGAAATCCAAAACTATATGAAAGCCAATAGTCTTTCAGATTCTCATGAACTTCAAGCGCATTTTAATAGTAGACTCCAAAAAATTATCGCTAAACACAACAAGGTCATGCTTGGGTGGGATGAAATTTTGCATCCAGATTTACCTGCTGAAGGTATAGCGGTTCAGGCTTGGCGGACACATAAATCGCATCGAAACTTGAGCTATCTAAATCGTGCGCTTT
>CBDULU010000193.1:0-4775 GCA_965368155.1 uncultured Flavobacteriaceae bacterium | reverse complement strand
TGTTTTATATCATAGATTCCCTGAATACCAGATGATCTTGCATGATCTGTTATTTCCTGCCATAATCTACGGCTTAACGTTTGTTTTATGGATTACCTGGGTGAAATTTTATTCTAATTTGAACAGGGATAAGAATGGATAGAAAAGTTCGAATATTGATCATTTTAGTGCTGTTTTTTGCCTTAGTACTTGTAAGAGCTTTTCAGAATGAATTGTTCTATGATCCTTTTATTGAATATTTTAGAAATGGATATCTTTACGATACAATTCCAGTGTTTAGTGGCTCTAAATTATTGTTACATTTGATATTTAGGTACGGATTGAATACCTTGATTTCACTTCTAATTATCTATGTTGCCTTTCAAAACAAGGATTTTTTGATCTTTTCGATCAAGTTTTATTTGTTTGCATTCATCCTGTTAGGGATTACTTTTTTTATTATCCTGAAAGGCGAATTGGCGGATGGATACCTGTTCGCATTTTATGTAAGAAGATTTCTGATTCACCCTCTATTTGTCTTAATATTGTTACCTGCATTTTATTATAAACAATTAACTGTTAAAGAAATAATTTAACATAAATTTAAAATTGCATCTTGCTTTTAAGTACTACATTTGATCTATGTTACAAGTACTAGATAAAATAATAGCCTTCATCATCGCAATAGCAATATTGATTACTACAATGTCAATTTTTTGATCTATTTGTGCCCCCTTTCGAGCCTGAATTTTTTGTTAATATTTAGTAAGGAGTCACTTATTTTTTAAGGAAGAATTGGAAGGTAATGATCTGCTTGGTAAGATATGTTTCTCAGTTTTTTTACCAATTATACTTCATAGTTAGAATATTGAAAATTTAATTTTTTATGAATTGCGATAATTTGAATTATATTTGCGTTGTAAAATCAATCATAAATAAATGAAAAAAACAATTAAAGTATTCACGCTTGTTCTAGCCTTTGGATTTGTTATTACAGCCTGCAATAATGGAAAAAAGGGAGAAGATTCAAGCCAAGAGGTTAAGGAGCAAAAAGAACATGCTGCACATGACGAGAATGCTGAAGAGCATGATCATGGTTATGAAATGGCCATGGCAGTTTATCAGTGCCCGATGAAGTGCGAAGAAGATAAAACATACACTGAAGAAGGAGCTTGTCCAGTTTGTAAGATGGATCTAAAAGAGATTGAAGTTGCTTCAAATGATGAACCAAAAGAGGAAAAAGGAATAGAATAAAAGATATTCGTTTGAAAAAATAAAAGGCGGCCTTAAGGCCGCCTTTTTAATTATTTCTCGGAACAGGCTAAAACAAAAGCAGCGAATAAAGGATGTGGATCTAATACGGTGCTCTTATATTCAGGATGGTATTGAACCCCTATAAACCACTTATGGGTGGGAATTTCAATAATTTCTACTAAACCGGTTTTAGGATTGAACCCAGTTGGGATAAGACCAGCTTCAGTCAATTTTTTAAGATAGTCATTGTTGTATTCATAGCGATGCCTGTGTCTTTCACTGATGAGTTCCTTACCATAAATTTCAAAAGCTTTGGAATCTTTTTCTAATTTACAATCCCAGGCTCCTAGTCTCATAGTACCGCCTTTTTCCGTAACCATTTTCTGATCTTCCATGATATCGATAACGGGGTGTGGCGTATTTCTGCTCATTTCAGTAGAATTGGCATTCTTAAGATTGAGTACATTTCTTGCATACTCAATAACTGCCATTTGCATGCCCAAACAAATTCCGAGAAATGGAATGTTATTTTCTCTGACATATTGAACGGCAGCAATTTTTCCTTCTATCCCTCGGTCACCAAAACCAGGAGCGACAACCAAGCCTTGCAGGCCTTTTAACTTTTCAGAGGCATTTTGTTCATTAAGATCTTCAGAATGAATAGGATGAATATTGACCTTAAGCTTGTTTTGGGCACCAGCATGGTCCAAAGCCTCAAGGATCGATTTATAAGCATCCTGTAATTCAATATATTTGCCAACTAGACCTATTTCAACAGTTCCTTCAGGATTTTTATAGTTATGGAGGAACTGATTCCATCGGGTAAGAACTGGTTTTTTAGAGGCTTTGAGATCGAGTTTATTCAGGACAACTTCATGCAATCCCTCATGAAGCATTAAATTGGGAACGTCATAAATGGTATTAGCATCTATAGATTCTATGATAGACTCTTTATCTACATTACAGAACAAGGCCAATTTCCTTTTGATATCATCACCAATATGGTGTTCAGTTCTACAAACCAGAATGTCTGGGCTAATACCACTCTGCATGAGTTCTTTAACAGAATGCTGTGTTGGTTTTGTCTTTAATTCTTTTGCCGCTGCCAAATAGGGGATCAAAGTCAAATGAATAACGATGGCGTTGTGTTTGCCTAGATCCCATTTTAATTGTCTAACAGATTCTATATAAGGCAAAGATTCTATATCACCGACGGTACCGCCTATTTCAGTGATCACAATATCATAATCGCCTGTCTGACCAAGGATTTTGATACGTCTTTTGATCTCATTGGTAATATGAGGAATGATCTGAACGGTTTTGCCGAGATAATCGCCCTTACGCTCTTTATTGATCACAGTTTGGTAAATTCTTCCTGTGGTCACGTTATTGGCTTGGGAAGTGGGTATGTTTAAAAACCTTTCATAGTGTCCAAGATCAAGGTCCGTCTCAGCCCCATCGTTGGTCACATAACATTCTCCATGTTCATACGGATTCAAAGTTCCGGGATCAACATTTATATAGGGATCTAATTTTTGTATGGTGACGGAAAATCCACTTGATTGTAATAATTTTGCTAAAGAGGCAGCAATAATTCCTTTGCCAAGAGATGAGCTTACTCCTCCTGTAACAAAAATATACTTGGTATTTGGCATGGTGTTTAGGTTTGTGCAAAATTACAAAGTCTGGTAATTTTAACAAGCCTTTTCTTTTTATTTTTTCAGGCATAAAAAAACCGTCAATGTAAATTGACGGTTTCCTTTATATGTATGAATTCAAATTAATTGATGATCTCATCACTTGTTTTGAATTTTTTTGAAAGAACCATTTCCTGATTCTCAAATTTCATATTCTTGATAATGTACTTGTCAGATTCGACACAACTCGCACTTGATCCGCCACAGGAAGCTAAACTCGCTGAAGCGAAAATAAAAACTAATAAATAGGCTAACTTTTTCATAGGTTAATTTTTAGTGAATAATAATCAAGGGAGATATTATACTAATAAACGTTTGAAAAATGGGTTTAGTATGGAAAAACAAAAAAAATTAGGCAGTAAGCTTATGTAGTGTGTATTGAATCATGTTTTCGACGGCTGCATAAGGGTCCTTACTGAAGCTAAGATTAGCTCTGTTCGCAATAATAGCGTTCATAGAAACAGCATGATGACCCAACAGTTTGGATAGTCCGTAAATTACGGAGGTTTCCATTTCTAAATTTGTGACTCTCAGCTGTTTATATAAAAAACTTTCAATTTTATGATTCAATTCATTGTCTTGTAAAGCCAACCTGAGTACCCTGCCTTGAGGTCCGTAAAAACCACCCGCGGTAGCGGTGATTCCCGAAAATATTTCATCAGTTAATAGCTTTCTCTCAAGAAGGGAGCTATTTTTTACGATATAGGGTCTTGATTTTTCAGAAGCGTAATTACAATGCTCTATAAATGCATTTTCCAATTCGGGTTCGAATATGCCCTTATTCTGATAAGAATGCAGTACACCGTCAAAACCCAGGCCGTATTTTCCAAGAACAATGGAATCAACAGGAATATCTTCATGTAATGAACCTGAAGTCCCCATGCGCACTATTTGAAGGCTGGTCAGTTCTTTTTTGACGGTTCGTGTGTTGAGATCAATGTTGACCAAAGCGTCAATTTCATTCAATACAATATCAATATTATCAGGCCCGATTCCGGTAGAGATCACCGTCAACCTTTTTCCGTTTAAATGTCCAACAATGGTTTTGAATTCTCTTTTTTGTGTGGAAAATTCGATATGATCAAAATGATTAGCCACCTTTTCCACACGATTCTGGTCTCCAACGAAGATAACAGTCGGCGCAATATGTTCAGGTTTTAAATTGATATGATATATACTACCGTCAGGATTTAATATAAGTTCAGAAGGGCCGATTGTTCGCATAGGACTACAAAATTGAATTATTGATAAGTAAAGATATATCCCGCAGGCTAACCGCCAACTCGTTTGACGCGATAACCTTCTTTTTGGAGGATAGACATGATCTTATCACGGTAGTTACCTTGAATGATGATCTCTCCATCTTTTACGCTGCCGCCAACACCACATTTGGTTTTCAAAAGTTTGGCAAGTGCTTTGAGATCGTTTTCCTTTCCTTGAAATCCAGATACAATAGTTACTGTTTTACCGCCCCTTCCTTTGTTTGAAAAATGAGCTTCCAATTGCTGATCTTTGGGATCAATATTGTCTGAAGATTGTTCTGAATAGGCGGAAAAATCTTCCTGTTCATTGGTGGAAAAAACAAATCCGCCAAGGTCTGATAAACTGTTTAATTTCTTCTTAGCCATTGTATCGTTTCCAGTATTTGACAATCCCAAATATAAATAAAATAAGCCCGATAAAAAACATTCCCAAGAAACAATAATAGCAGTCACTTTTAATTTTTAAAGACAAAACAGTGACCATGATGGAAGCAACGATTATTGAAACAGGATTAGAATAATTCATCTTTTTTTAAGTCGTTTCCAGGCAAAAATAAGTAGTGCTAAAGATTCCAGGGTAAGG
>CBDULU010000192.1:0-4778 GCA_965368155.1 uncultured Flavobacteriaceae bacterium | reverse complement strand
GATCAAAAACTCGTTGGTCATAGTAATAGCATTTAAGGGGGCAAAAATAGGACACTGAGATCATTATCAAAATTTTTAATAAATAATAACAGATAACACTTTTCCGTGAAATTTTATTCGCTTAGTATTTTTGGGCTGTTAATTCAGCGATTTTTACAATCACCTGTGAGGCTTTGAGCATAGATTCCACAGGTACGTATTCGTAGCGTCCATGAAAATTATGACCTCCTGCAAATATATTCGGACAAGGTAAACCCATATAAGACAATTGCGAGCCATCGGTGCCTCCTCTGATAGCTTTGATCAAAGGCTTAATATCCAATAATTTCATGGCCTCTTCCGCGATGTCAACAATATGCATTTCTGGTTCTACTTTTTCACGCATATTAAAATACTGGTCTTTGATCACTACTTCAATGGCTTCGGTGCCGAGTTTTTTATTTATTTTCTCAGCAATCTCCAACATGTGATTCTTCCTATGTTGAAACAGGTCCATGTCATGATCTCTGATGATATATTCCAAAGTTGTTTTCTCTACTGAACCATGCATATCTGAAAGATGAAAAAACCCTTCATAACCCTCTGTTTCCTGCGGAATTTCTTTGCTTGGTAAAGTCTTGATAAAGTCTGTGGCGATCAGCATAGAGTTGACCATTTTCCCTTTGGCATAGCCGGGATGAACTATTTTTCCATGAATCGTTACCACGGCTCCGGCTGCATTGAAATTTTCATATTCCAATTCACCAACCTGACTTCCATCCATGGTATAGGCCCAGTCTGCTCCAAATTTCTCAACATCAAATTTATGGGCACCTCTCCCTATCTCCTCATCGGGTGTAAACCCAATTCGAATGGGGCCGTGCTTGATCTCCGGATGCTCGATCAGATATTCCATTGCGGTCACAATTTCTGTGATACCCGCTTTGTCATCAGCTCCTAACAAAGTAGTTCCGTCAGTAGTGATCAGGGTTTGTCCTTTGTAAAGCAATAAATCTTCAAAATAGGAGGGAGACAATACAATGTTTTCTTCCTTGTTTAAAACAATGTCCTTACCGTCATAATTTTCATGGATCTGAGGTCTTACATCTGTTGCCGTATAATCGGGACTTGTGTCAAAATGTGAAATAAAACCGATAGTAGGTACTTTATGTTGGATGTTTGAGGGCAGGGAAGCCATGATATAGGCATTTTCATCCAGGCTTATATCCTGCATTCCAATGCGCTTCAATTCATCAGTAATATAACGAGCGATGGCCCATTGTTTTTCAGTGCTTGGTGTTGTTGAACTGTTCGCATCTGACTGAGAGTCAAAACTCACATATTTTAGGAATCTGTCGATTATCTGTTGCATTTTCTAAAGTTTGATCAAAAATAAATATTCTAAACCAGAATGATAAAAAAAAAGATCGTTATTACAACGATCTTTTATTATAATGCTAAACACAATTTACTGCAATATTTCTTCCGGACAAACTTTTACATGAACGATAAAATTTGTTTCATCAAACCAATCAAGCCAATTGACAGTATATGTTTTTTCATTCATACTATTTAGGCTTAAGTCAAATGTATCAAAAGCAATGGTTGGTTTTCCTGCATCATTTAAAGGGTAAATTGTTTCCCCGGCATAGATATGAAGCTCTGTTATGCTTAATTCTTGTTTGCTTAGGCTGACCGAGACACTGGCATAAAGCACACTATCTCCACCCGAAACAGTGATGTTGACCTCTCCAATTAAAATACTATTATCAGTAGCGCATTCAAAAGCACTGGCATATAAAGGGTAGGTATAGGTAACACCACCTGGAATATAGTGCCTGTCGTTTGGAATGACCCAATTGGTCCATCCCCAATGGTCAAAATCCTTTAATAAGCATATTGAATTCTCAGGACTCGAATAGGCATAGGCACCCATACAACCGTTATTATCGGTTTGATCCAAATTACTGCTATTGGCTATGTCTTCAGCAAAGCTTACCTCCTGATCAGCTCCCTCTTCTTCATCATCATGACAATCCTGAAGCTTATAGTCTATGATCCAGCCCCACCGGTTTCCGGGAAATTCTTTTGATCCCTCACCAAATGCCGTTTCGGTTGCAGTTGTCTGTCCATTTTGCTTCTGAACTACTACTGCGTGGGCAATGATGGAGATCGGTTCATCTATATGATCAAGAGAAACCCAATGGGTATATCGTTGTGTGAGTTCATCTGTGCCATGATAAGGGAATTGGCCAATCTGTGGATTTCCACTTTTTGTAAAGGGCGCTTCGTTAATGTCTCCTGCAAATAAGTGGGTTTCAGACAGCCACCAGTTTGAACCGGTTACATCATAGGTAACGAAAAGTTTTGTTTCACTGTTTGTAATGGAGATTTTACCAACTTCAATATGTTGACCTGCATAAAGGGTGGCTTCTATGGTATTTCCGCAACTTTTTTCTTGGACTTCTTCGTTTGTGACGGACCTTGTTTGTAGTGGTAAGGTGGCGTTTTTGTCGACTAAAATCGAATGCTCGTCTGACTTAAAGGAACTAATTTGATCTTCCTGTTCACATGAATTTAATGTAAACAACAAAAAGGCCAAACTAATTACAATACTAATTTTCTTTTTCATAGCGTTGTATTATAATAATTAGTTGAGCAGAACAAGGGAAGAAGGTTCTTATCAAGAAATCCAACGAAAAAGAAAGTATTATATTTTAATCTAGAAAGGATATTTTATTAAAAACACTGAAGGAATCACAAATTCTTTCGCTTACAAATTCATTGCCATAGATTTTTGAAGTAAACAGATAATATTCATCCACTTTGTGTTGTACATAAATTTCAAGATAATGCCAACTTAGATCTTCGCTTTTACCTGTGGCTATATGGTAATAAGCTGGATGACCAAGGTACTCTCCAAAACCAGATTTTACAGGAATAAGCTTTAAGTTCTGTGAGGCGTTTTTAGCTACACGAACCTCAAAATCTTTATTCAAAACCAGTTCTCCCTGATGCCAGGAAATGTCTAGTAAAAAGGTTTCCCGAAGTGATTTGGTAGTGTCTGCTGTGCGCAAGGCAGATTGGTATTCATCATAGTATAATTCTGATTTCCAATATTTTGGAACGTCAATTTCAAAGTGACTTAACACGTCTTTATAGGTTTTTGTCTGTGTGTAACTTGTAGGTGTTTCACATTCAAATTCTTTTTCGAATTTGCTGTTTTGACATGACATTAGCATAAGTGTTGCACAAATTGTGGCAATTAGATACTTCATAGGTTCAATAATTTGATCTTTGCAATTTCTTCAAAAGTAGATAGCCAGACGGTCTGTTCATCCACAAATCTAAGGCTATAAAACCCCTTTTCTTCGAGCTGCTGCCAGGTTGTGCCGGCATTTTTAGAATAGTATATACCTTCTGTAGAAACAGCCAGAATTTTCTTGGCGGTTTCTCCCGGAAAGTATTGGACACAGCTTATATAGCCAGGTAAATTATTTGGAGCCACAAGGTCCCATGTCAAACCACCGTCATTGCTGATGGCTTTGCTGGCTTTTCCATTCTTTTTATCTTCCCAATCACCACCCATAATAATACCATTTTTGTCGTCATAGAAATCAACCGTAAATATCCCAGTCATTTTCCCAGCTTGTACTATTGGAGTTTCGGTGACGTTCCATGATTCACCATAATCCTTACTTTTAAAAACTCTCGCTTTGGTACCTCCTGTGACCATCCATACATTATTTTTATAAATGGCTATATTGGAGTTGCTCGCAGCAAATGCTGCTTCACCATCTACTACTTTTGGCAATTCTTTACAAGAGATTTTGGACCAGGTCTTGCCACCATCTATAGTTTTTATGACAGACAAACAATCTGCTGTTGGATCACCCATGGCGATCCCATTTTCTTTATCAAAAAAGGCAAGTGAATCGAAAAATATTTTCGGATCAGACGCTGTATACACCAGATCATAATGACCCAAAGGTTTTTTAGGATCTATTTTATAGAGTAATGCAGGGTTCTCAATGCTCAAGAGAAAAACAAATTCGCCATTATAAGCTATGGACCTGAATTGAGGGAATTGGCCTTGATGACTGATCGAGTCCATCTCCAGTTTGTCATTGATAATACGACCGTATCGGCCTTTGGAACCCGCAAACCAAAGTGTGTTTGCATCAGTTACTTCGATGGCCCTAATGCTGACACCTGGTAGCTCAAATTTTGCCAGAAACGAGATACTTCCCTCTTGCTGAGCTGTTAATGATACGCTAAGTAAGTAAGAAAAAAAAAGTAGTTTCTTCAAATTGAGCATGATTTCGGCTAAAATTTTTTCAAAAGTAATTTTTTTATATTTATCAGACGATACTTAAACAAAATAAATGAAGGCATTGGTCATCTCAGGAGGTGGAAGTAAGGGGGCTTTTGCAGGAGGTATAGCACAGTATTTAATTCAGGAAAAGAAAAAGGATTATCAGCTCTTTGTGGGAACTTCTACAGGGAGCTTAATGCTCACACATCTGGCCTTGGGAAAGGTTGAAGAGTTGAAAGTAGATAGGATTTTAGTTCCCTTCCCTTTGGAAAGGGTTAGGGATGGGATTAATAATTATCAAAATCAATATCATCTATATCTTCAAAATTATTTTCATCATCAAAAGCATCAAAACCAATATCTTCTGAATCTTCGCCAATAAATTGTTTTTCTGGAGCTTCATCTGGGGTGTTTCCAAATGAAAGTGCTATTAGTGGCAATTCTTCATCAATTTCATTAATAATCTCTGTTAATTCCACAAAGA
>CBDULU010000191.1:0-4779 GCA_965368155.1 uncultured Flavobacteriaceae bacterium | reverse complement strand
ATTCAAAAGCCTATGTTATGGATTTTGGACCGTATAGTAATTCCTGTGGCAAGTGGCGCCATATTTGTAAGGATTGGAAATCTGATGAACTCAGAGATCATAGGTAAACCTACAGGCACAGATTATGGTTTTGTATTTAAACAACTAGGAGAGGATTTCCCTCGTCATCCGACACAATTGTATGAAGCTTTTGGATACCTGATCACTTTTATCGTATTATGGTTTGTGTATTGGAAGACAGATAAAAGAGAAAAACTAGGCTATCTTTTTGGTCTGTTTATGGTCTTTTTATGGTCAGTAAGGTTGATTGTTGAATTCTTTAAGGAAGCTCAAGTCGATCAAAGAGGTGATTGGGATCTTAATACAGGGCAGTTATTAAGCATACCCATGATATTGGTTGGTTTCTATTTTATGTTCAGGAAATCCAAGAAAAAGGGTTAAATCTCCCTGTTTTTATCATAAGGAATACTTTCAAGCATGTGCTCAACAACTTCGATTCGAGCATCAGTCTTTCGGTTGGCCTTGATCACTTTAAACGGAATACCTCCGTTTTTTGTATTTTCAAACATTTTACTCTTATAAAATGTATAAGAATCCCAAAGCTCCTGAGCCTTTTCATCGACCTTGCTCATTTTCCATTGCTTTAAGGGGTTATTTCTAATATCCTCAAAACGTTTGGCCTGTTCCTTTTTAGAAATAGACATATAGATTTTCACTAAAAGTATACCAGATTCAGAGATCATTCTTTCGAAATCATTAACCTGATTCATAAAGAGTCTGTATTCTTCATTGGTACAGAACCCATTGACGGGCTCTACAACTGCTCTGTTATACCAGCTTCTATCAAAAAACACAATTTCTCCAGCCTTTGGAAATTGTTGTATATACCTTTGGAAATACCACTGGGTTTGTTCTACATTCGTAGGCTTTGGCAATGCCACAATACGGTAATGTCGAGGATTGATCCTTTCGGTAATCCTCCGGATAGCTCCCCCTTTACCAGCAGCATCTCTTCCTTCGAAGAGCACGATGACTCGCATGTTTTTGTCAATGATGCAGGTCTGTTGTCTGATCAGCTCAGTTTGCAAAACTTTTAACTGCTTCTCATAATCTATATACCTTATGGTTTTGGGTAAATTGATGGTGTCGTTTAGCAATATTGATAGTAATCCCTTTTTGGAATTTAGTTTTTTTAGGTCTTTTTCAGTAAATGTTTCCATAAAAATTTAATCGTATTTATGTAAGGAACGAAAATAGCGCATGATCACATTTGGATCAGGTAATAGAGACACTTCACTGTCATCTTTATTTTCATATTCGAATAATGATAAGACATAACGCATACACTCTAAACGCGCGGTTTCTTTATCATTTGTTTTAGCTATAATCCAAGGACTGAAAGATGTATGGGTTTTGCTGAACATCTTTTCCTTATATTTTGTGTAATCATCCCAATATTCTTGTCCTTTTCTATCCACCGGACTGAATTTCCAGCGCTTTAAGGGATTGTCTTCCCTTGAATCAAATCGTTTGAGTTGTTCCTCTTTCGTAATAGATAACCAAAACTTGACAATGATCACACCGTCTTCATACAGCATATGTTCGAACTCTGGCAATTGCACCATAAACTGGTCATATTGATCTTGAGAACAAAAACCCATTACTGGTTCAACTACTGCGCGATTGTACCAAGATCTGTCAAAAAAGACAATTTCTCCTGGATTGGGTAAATGCTGGATATATCTGGTAAAATACCATTGCCCTCTTTCTACATCAGTGGGTTTGTTAAGGGCAACCAATCGCATGGACCGAGGGTTCAAGTGCTCTGTAAATCTTCTGATATTACCACCTTTTCCAGCGGCATCTCTGCCTTCAAAAATGATGGCAACTCGTTTATTGTTCTTTTTTATCCATTGTTGTAACTTGACAAGTTCTACTTGCAGTTTTTCCTTTTCCTTTTCATAGCGGACCTTAGACAATACGTTGCTAATATCAATATCTTTTTCCTTGACTACTTTTAAAAGATCATCATGAGATTTTATAGTATTGAATTCGGTTGCTGTAATATTTTTATCAGGATTTTTATTCATAGATCATTCTGTTATACAAGTGTTTGGATCACTGGAGATTAACAATTTGGTGTCAGCTGGTGAAACGTATGGAATTCCTAAGCCAAGCCCTCGTAAAATGAATAAGAGGCCAATGATGATAACAAATATAGGAATTGCTTTTTGAATTTTATTCCTGACAGAAACTTTTAAAAAATTACCCAAGTAAACCGCCCCGGTCATCAAGGGTATGGTACCAAGTCCGAAGACGGCCATATAGGTAGCACCATCGAGTAAGTCGCCTGTTGAAATGGCTCCTAGGAGGGCCATATAAACCAATCCACAAGGAAGGAATCCATTAAAAAAACCTATTGAAAAAAGTGCCTTTAAGGAACTTTTTTTCAGGTATAGTCCCAATTTGGATTTGACTTTTCCAATGATCTGATATAGGGGCCTGGTCAGATGAAATTTATTCAAAAATTTTGTAGGGATAAGAACTATCAAAATCATGAGTACCCCGATAAGTATGGATAAACGTTGCTGAAAACCAGCTAGATAGAGTCCTTTGCCAAGAAGCCCAAATAGCAAACCTATAATGCTGTAACTCAAGATCCTGCCAAGATGATACAAGGTTGTACCTAAAGCAGTTTGAAGTTTGTTGTTTTTGTTTACAGGCAGCACAAAGGCTATGGGCCCACACATGCCAATACAGTGAAAGCTACCCAATAATCCTAATATAAGCGCTGTATATAAAATAACCTTAACAATTAATAGAACCAGGATTCTTTAAAGAGATATTTGTCCTGTCCGGTTTCCCAATCTATTTTAACGATCCATTTTCCCGAGACCAGTTTTTCTACGGGAATCATTTGTTGATGATCTGTAAGTTTGATCTGTTCTGTAAAGTCAAGTTTCTCATTAGATAGTCTCTGAAAATAAATAGAGCCAACGATCGATTCTTGCTCAACATCTTTTGGGAAACTCACTAGAATCCCTTCCTTTGAGTTGCTTAGTACAATGTCTTGTGACAATGAATTGGAATTATTCAGTTTATCGATCTCTTCCTGATAATGAAGTTCATCTTTATAATAATCTTCGGATACCAATTCATGCTGGTATTCATCCATAGCAATTGATTTATATACAAACGATAGTATAAAAATCATAAAAGCTAACATCGCAATAACTATTCCAGTACCCCAGTTGAATCTAAACTTCATATCATTAGTTATTTTTTATCATTTATTTGATCTGCAGTGGAGAAGAAAAATTGGTATGTGTCTTTTCAATTAATTCTCCATTAGCATAGATACCTATATTTATTTTTTCTTTTGAAGCAGACAGGTCTTCTTTATTGATCTTGATAAACAAAGTACCTTCGTAAAGTCCACCTTTAGGAATGTTTACCTGACCTCCCACAACCTCAATTTTACCTTCATGCGACATCAATTGAATATCAATATTCTCGTAAGCGTCGTTGGTTTTATTGATAAGTTTAAAGGTGTAAACGTTGCTAACTTCCTCTCCTTCAGTTGTGTATAATTTACCGGGCAAATGTAATAAATTGGCTTGGACATCATTGCGGAGAAACAATAAAGTTACAAAAAAGGAGAACAACAAAGTTAAAACGATGATGTAACTTATGATACGTGTATTGTATGAGAATTTCTCGCCTTTTTCAATATTGTTTTCAGAGGCATATCTGATCAATCCTCTGTCAAAACCAACAGTATCCATTATTGAATCACAAGCGTCTATACAAGCCGTACAATTTACACATTCCAATTGGGTGCCATTTCGGATGTCTATTCCGGTAGGGCATACCAATACGCATTGTTTACAGTCGATACAATCTCCGTATTCTTTTTCTGCCCGATCTTCTTTCTTTCTTAATTTTTGTCTGTTCTCACCTCTTTTATGATCATAAGCAACCACAATAGATTTATTATCGAGTAAGACACTTTGTAATCTTCCGTAAGGACAGGCGATGATGCATACTTGTTCTCTGAACCAGGCAAATACAAAATAAAAGACAGCTGTAAATACCACAAGTTTAACAAAAGTATCAACATGAGCAACCGGTCCGTCTTTGATGTGTTGAATAAGAATATCTCCGCCAATAAAATAGGCTAAAAATGCATTGGCTATTAAAAATGAAACGAAGGCAAACAAAGTCCATTTGATAGCTTTCTTTCTGATCTTTTCAGCGTTCCAGGGCTGTTTTTCAAGTTTTATCTGTTTGGCGCGATCTCCTTCTATCCAATACTCAATTTTACGAAATACCATTTCCATAAAAATGGTTTGCGGACACATCCATCCGCAAAAAATACGACCAAAGATCACAGTAAAAAGTATGATGAAAACAACAGAGACCAACAAAGATAAGACCAATAAATAAAAATCTTGTGGCCAGAACGGTTGACCGAAAATATTGAATTTACGATCAATGATATTAAAAAGCAAAAACTGATTTCCGTTGATTTTGATAAAGGGAGAGGCAAATAAAATGGCTAGCAAGAACCAACTAACATAAGTTCTATAATTGGTATAACGTCCTTTTGGCTTTAGGGGATGGATAAAATTACGCTTCCCTTCCTTGTCAATAGTCGCTATACTGTCTCTAAAATTTTCTTGTTCTGGATTATTCATATTCTGGGGGCATTTGAAAAGGCTACATTGTCTGTTCAGGACAAGCGTAGCCTTTTCTACTACTAACTAAAAAAATCAAAAA
>CBDULU010000190.1:0-4794 GCA_965368155.1 uncultured Flavobacteriaceae bacterium | reverse complement strand
CAATAGAATTTTCTGTACCAGCATCTGAAAGTTTATTTTCAGAAGCATTTTCAACATTTTCGTTGGGTTCCATGGCGATTGAATTCTGTGATTCAACCAGAGAGTTGCCCTTAGTAACCGAAGTTGTAGCCTCTGAAGCAGACGTAGGATTTGTTGTAGCTGCGACCTCAGCGTCCTTATTTTCAGCGGCAGCGAGCATAACAGGAACTGCACCTGAACGAGAAGGAACTTGTTTATTAGAAGCATCGGCAACAACCGAATTTCCTGGGCTACCATCTGAAAGTTTATTTTCAGAAGCATTTTCAACATTTGTTTTGGGCTCCATGGCGATTGAATTCTGTGATTCAACCAGAGAGTTGCCCTTAGTAGCCGAAGTTGTAGCCTCTGAAACAGCTCCGGGAGTTGAGGCAATTTTAGTGTCATCGCTTCGAGTTTCTGTTGCTGATGTCATAACCGGAACAGTTACTGCTGCCGCAGCCTTTTCAGTACTAGCGTTATTTGCCAAAGCAGTATTTGCTCCCAATTCACTTTTCTGTTCTTCATGAGGATTTACTGCATCTGATCTTGACGAAAAGGCAGTAGTTTCTTCATCTGTTGCAGGATCAATTTGACCTTGTTCACCTTTTGAATTAAGATCTGCAATGACCTTGTCTTTTTTATCTGGATCTGACATCAATTCAAGCGTAATCTCAATCGGGTCCGCATTGAGGTCATTCACTGTTTTTATGTCCAGCTCTCCCACCAAATAACCTTCCAGATATCCTTTGATCGTATAGGTCGCATCACATGGTTGTTGAAAATTAAAAGAACCTTCCTCTTTACTAGAAATAAAAGATTGCAATTCTAAACCTTTGGCATCGTAAAGAACAATCAAAACATCAGGCACTAAATTCTGGGTCTCAATATCTCTGACGACCCCTGAAATTTCTTGCTCGCACTCTATATAAATCGGAGGGGATGCAATAAATGAATAAATATCATCATCTCCATGGCCACCTGACCGGTTAGAAGAAAAATACCCTCTATGCTTGTCATCATTGATGATGTAGGCAAAATCATCATACTCACTATTGACAGGTTCTTCTAAATTGATCGGGTCCGATACCGTTGAATCAAATATTTTACTGGCATAAACATCAAGCTCTCCATGACCTGGATATCCATCTGAAGAAAAATACAAGACATTATCTGTACCTATAAAAGGGAACATTTCTCGCTCTGTCGTATTGATCTGAGGGCCTAAATTTCTTGGGGCACTGTAGGAACCATCTTTATAAATATCCACTACAAAAAGATCCGTTCTACCAATTGACTCAGGTCGATCAGATACAAAGTAGAGTTGACTGTCATCTTTATTTAAAACAGGATGACCAGATGAAAAATTTACGCCATTAAAAGGCAGCAATATCAAATTGGTCCATTCTCCATCTTCAGTGACAGTCGCCTTAAACAATTGAAGATACTTGGTACTTCTATTTTTTGATTTATTCTTTTTCTTTTTTACATAATTATTTGCACTGAAATAAACTGTTTTCATGTCCTTGGTAAACGACACCATACCCTCATGGTACTTTGAATTGATATCTCCCTGTAACTTTTTCTTTCGGATAATTTGACCATCCTCTGTTACTTCGCCAATGTACAAATCCAAAAAAGGCTGGCTTGTGTTCTCTTCCCTGTTTAAAGTGAAACCTTGCTTAGGTGAAGCAAAAACAACTTTATCCTTTCCAAAAAAAGCGGTTCCAAAATCAGAACTTTGGGTATTGATCTTAGCATTCTTCACTGTATACTGCCCCGGAGAATTCTGGCCATAAACCAAAACTGTTATAAGTAACGCAATAAATGTCAATTGTATTTTCATGTATAAATTGATAAGGTATTTAGCTGAGCCTAAATATAATACAGCAAATAAAAGCACACAATAATAATTATTATAAGTTATTAAGGAACCAATTTATATATAATTGATTATCAAGTTGTTATAATTTTGAAAACAATTTATATACATTTGTCTATAGAAAAATATGCACATAAGAGCCTTCAGAGATTATTTAGAAAATTTCCTTTTAAGTGAAGCGCCGACGACTTTTCTCACAACTCACCAAGTATCTCTTGTTGAATTAATAAAATTGTTAGACTCAAAAATGACTGTTTCTTACTTAATTAAGCGCTAAAATAGGATAGAGCTTAACTACCCGGAAGTCTCTTTGAAATAAATTTTATCTGACCTCGATGATTCGATTCATGTTCACAAACGTGAAACCATTTACAATAATTATTGGTTGGTTGGTCACCAACAAACGGTTCTGACCTCATGATCCATTCATCATCTCTTATGGCGAATTCTTTTTCAGTCACGGCCCTAACCTTATTAAGTTTTTCAAGATAAAAATCGACACTATTCCCTTTAATAAGTTCTCTTCCTTTTTCTCCTAAACCCATTGGCACATCCCATTCTTTTTTAATGTCATCGCTCCAAGTTCCCCATTCCATTTCATCAAAAGTGTTTAACTGGTAATACTTTTCGGTGGCTGCAAGGTGCCACAGCATAGCTCCAATCGAATTCGACTTTTCATCTAACTGAAAATCAAGTTGTTCTACACTAAGTTCTTTAACTGAATCAATCAACCAGGCCCGCATCATGGTCATGGTAGATAACAAAGTCCCAACCTGGGGTGAATACCCTTCTTGTGGTCCAATTAAATACATGCTATCAGGGGTAAGAACTGCATTATTACTTCCATAGTTCAAAACCGGCATCATGCCAATTCCAGCAGTTAATAAAGAAGTCTTTTTAATAAAATTTCGTCGATCATTTTTAGTAGTATTGTTCATTTGAATAGGGTTTAATTTTGAATAAATATATTTTCTCTTGTACGTTCTTTGATTGCTATATATAATTAAAACAAATAGTTACATTCAGCAAAGTATATGACTAATATAATTTATTTAAAACAAATGAATTTTATAAAATTAATATCTAACAAACTAGATCTAAGTCATAAATGGGTTTCAAATTCATACATTTACAGGAAATAATTTTAAAACACAGTCATGAAAAATCAAAATTTCAGTAATCATTCGCGTTTTGTTCCGGGATATCATTTTTTTGCACTATTGGGTTCTTTGATACTGGTCATTGGATCAATTGTTAATTTGGTCAAGACCTCTCATGAGGGTCTTTATTCTGCATCATTGATCACATTTGGTTCTATTATACTGCTCTTTACTACTTTTTACGCAAGAATATTTGCTCTTAAAGCCCAAGATCGGGTCATACGTGCCGAAGAGAATTTCAGGTATTTTATGCTCACAAAGGAAGCCTTACCAAAAGAGTTAAGTATACGTCAGATCATAGGCTTGCGATTCGCCTCAGATGAAGAGTTCCTTTCCCTGATAGAAAGGGCTATCAAAGAAAAATTAACCGAGAAGGAAATCAAAAAATCAATTAAAACCTGGCGCGGAGATTTTTACAGGGTATAAGTAAAAAGACTGATCATAAAATTCCTTTTTTCATTTGTTCAACTGCATAATTAGCAGCACGAGCTGTAAATGCCATATATGTAAGTGAAGGGTTCTGACACGCTGAGGAGGTCATAAATGAACCATCTGTCACAAACAAATTAGGCACATCATGACAGGCATTCCATTTGTTCAATACTGAGGTTTTTGGATCTTTACCCATCCGGGCCGTTCCCATTTCATGTATTCCATCACCAAAGATCCAATCCTCCGGCTCCGTATGCCAGATATCAACAGCACCTGCTTTTTTCAGCATTTCAGCACCATGATCCTTCATGGCCTTCATGATCTTCTTCTCATTTTCTTTCAGTTCACAACTAATATGAAGCAAGGGCATTCCCCATTCGTCCTTTAAATCCGGATGTAACTCCACTTTATTGTCATCATAGGGAAGACATTCGCCGTAGCCGCTTAAATCAACATACCACGGACCTGGTTTTCTAAGGCTATCCTTAAATTCAGCGCCAATTCCTTCAATATAATTACCGAGTTGCCACCCAGCCCTGCTCGCACCACCTTGAAAAGCAAAACCTCTGACATAATCCTCCTCTTTGTTTTCCAGGTTTTGAAATCTTGGAATATAGATTCCATTTGGTCGGTGCCCATTGTAATAGCCATCTTCAAAACCTTCTATCCTGGCACTTGATACAATATTATAATGATCCATCAAGTGGCGACCCAATGTACCACTGGAATTTGCTATCCCATTTGGAAAACTGTCTGAAACACTATTCAGCATGATCTGCGTACTTGGTAAAGTTGAAGCACAGAGAAAAATAACTCTGGCAAAATATTCAGTGGTTTCTTTGGTTTCTGCATTAATGACACGAACTCCTGTGGCTTTGCCTAGTTTTTTATCATATATGATAGAATGAACAATAGCGTGTGGCTTAAAAGTCATATTTCCTGTTTTTTGTGCTGCCGGAAGGGTAACACTAACACTGCTAAAATAACCACTATACGGACATCCGGTTTCACACATATGGCGATACTGACAAGGTCCACGTTCATTATGTCGTTCTGTTAAATGCGCCGTTCTTCCTATGGTCATGGACCGACCATCAAAATGCGCTGCGAGAGAATCTCTCAAATACTCCTCCACACAATTCATCTCCATTGGTTTTAAGAACTTACCATCGGGGAGCTGCGCCAGCCCTTCATTTTGACCACTTACGCCTATATATTCTTCAACATAGTCATACCAGGGCGCAATATCTTTATATCTTACAGGCCAGTCTACTCCATGCCCATCCCTGGCATTAGACTCAAAAT
>CBDULU010000189.1:0-4797 GCA_965368155.1 uncultured Flavobacteriaceae bacterium | reverse complement strand
TCCGAAGGAAATCCAATTTAAAAAAAAATTTATAAGGACTGCAACGGGCAAAATAAACAGATTCCAAACCATGCAGTTATAAAGTCAGACTGATAATAATAGTTAAGGAATTGGTATTTTTTAAGAAAAGAATCTGTAATTCTTTTATAAGTAAGCATAAAAAAAGCCCCCTAAAGTAATAGGAGGCTTTCTATTTTAATGCTCAGAGGTAATGACCCATTGTCCTTTTTCAATCAAAGGAATGGCCTGTTTGTATTTTACTGATTTGGCTTCTCCGGTAGCAATGTTTTTAATGGTTACTTTTTCATTCCTTCCGATCTTGCGCTCAGTTCTTACAATGGTCTCGGTAATCTGTTGCGGCTCTGTCTGATTTGTTTGCGCCTGCTGCGTTGGGCTATTAAATTCAGCTTTGCTCAACTGCACTTTTTCTTGTTTCTTCTCGCGTGCCTGAGATACCTGTTGCGGGCTTTGGCTTGGCAACTCTCCTTTAAATAAGAATGACAAGACCTCTTTATTAACCTTTTCAAGCATTCCTTTAAATAATTCAAAGGCCTCAAATTTATAGATCAATAGTGGATCTTTTTGTTCATAGGTAGCATTCTGTACAGATTGCTTCAGGTCGTCCATTTTTCTTAAATGATCCTTCCAGGTATCATCAATGATCGCCAGTGTAATATTTTTTTCAAAATCTTCTACCAGTTTTTGTCCCTGACTCTCATAGGCATCCTTCAAATTGGTCACAACCTGCAAGGTCTTGATA
Organism: uncultured Flavobacteriaceae bacterium; assembly: GCA_965368155.1. Lineage (GTDB taxonomy): Bacteria > Bacteroidota > Bacteroidia > Flavobacteriales > Flavobacteriaceae > Lutimonas. Next base: position 4,037 of record CBDULU010000189.1, on the reverse strand, counting down.
CCATCAGTAAATGGAACCACAATTCGCTCGTACCTGTCACCTTGTTTTTCATAAACATCCTTGATCACGGGGAAGGCGGCAATGGCACTTCTTTCAATTTTTCCTTGATAATGTTTATAGACCACATCAAAAAGTTCATCTACCAGCTCTCTTTCATCTTTGGCTGCAAACTCTTCTTTGCTAAATGGAGAAGTGGTTGAAGAAAAACGGATCAATTCAAATTCAAAATTTGAATAATCATTGTTCATTTTATTGCTCAATACAATAGCATCACAAGTATCATAGATCATATTGACAATGTCTACTTGCAGACGTTCTCCATATAAAGCATGTCTTCTTCGTTTATAGATCACCTCTCTTTGGGCATTCATGATATCATCGTATTCAAGTAGTCGTTTACGAATACCAAAGTTGTTTTCCTCTACTTTTTTCTGTGCCCTTTCAATGGATTTAGAGATCATAGAATGCTGAATTACTTCACCTTCTTTCAATCCCATTTTATCCATCATTTTAGCGATTCTTTCCGAACCAAACAGACGCATTAAATTGTCTTCAAGCGAGACGTAGAATTGAGAAGATCCCGGATCTCCCTGACGTCCGGCCCGACCTCTTAACTGTCTGTCAACACGTCTTGAATCATGCCTTTCCGTACCAATAATGGCCAAACCTCCTGCGGTTTTCACATCATCAGATAATTTAATATCGGTACCCCTACCAGCCATGTTAGTGGCAATGGTCACCACTCCCGGGTTACCTGCTGATTCTACAATATCCGCTTCTTTTTTATGCAGTTTTGCATTCAAAACATTATGAGGAATCTTCCTGATTGAAAGCATTTTAGACAACAATTCAGAGATTTCTACCGAAGTAGTACCTACCAAAACGGGTCTTTGTGCATCCACCAAATTATTGATCTCATCAATTACGGCATTGTATTTTTCTCTTTTCGTTTTGAAAATCAAATCCTCACGATCATCTCTGATCAAAGGCATGTTTGTTGGAATTTCAATAACATCAAGTTTGTAGATCTCCCAGAATTCACCAGCCTCTGTGATTGCTGTACCCGTCATACCAGATAACTTACGGTACATCCTAAAGTAATTTTGAAGGGTAATGGTCGCAAAAGTCTGCGTAGCAGCTTCAATCTTTACATTCTCCTTGGCTTCGAGTGCCTGGTGTAAACCGTCAGAATATCGACGTCCATCCATGACACGACCTGTTTGCTCGTCTACAATCTTGATCTGATCTTCTATGATCACATATTCAACGTCTTTTTCAAAAAGGCTATAAGCTTTCAGTAATTGATTTAAAGTGTGGATACGCTCACTTTTGATACTGAAGTCTCGGTATAACTCTTCTTTCTCTTTGGCTTTCTCTTCAACAGAAATTTCTTTGGCATCAATTTTACCCACTTCAATGCCCATATCAGGTAACACAAAGAAATGTTCTTCATTGTCTCCTGATAAATGTGCAATTCCTTTATCTGTGAGATCAATGGAATTGGTCTTTTCTTCAATAACGAAAAGTAGTTCCTCATCAACCTTAGGCATTTCACGGTTGTTGTCCTGCATATAGAAGTTCTCCGTTTTTTGCAGAAGTTGTTTGATGCCCTCCTGGCTTAAAAACTTGATCAATGCCTTATTTTTTGGAATACCTCTAAAAACCCTGTACAATAAGAAACCACCCTCTTTGGTGTTTCCTTCAGCAATCAATTTTTTGGCTTCTGCCAGTACACCGACAAGGTACTTGTTCTGCAGACTAACCAGTTGGTCCACCTTTGGTTTTAGCTCGTTAAATTCATGTCGATCCCCCTGGGGAATAGCTCCTGAAATGATCAATGGCGTTCTGGCATCATCAACCAATACTGAATCCACCTCATCTACAATCGTATAGTTATGAGGTCGTTGAACAAGATCCTTTGGCGAATGTGCCATATTATCTCTTAGGTAATCAAAGCCAAATTCGTTGTTGGTTCCATAGGTAATATCAGCTAAATAGGCTGCCCTTCTTTCGTCAGAATTAGGTTTATGGTTGTCAATACAATCAATGCTTAGGCCATGAAATTCAAATATAGGTCCCATCCAGGCGGCATCACGCTTTGCCAGATAGTTGTTAACGGTCACTACATGAACCCCGTTGCCTGTCAATGCGTTGAGGTAAATTGGCAAAGTAGCCACAAGTGTTTTTCCTTCACCTGTCATCATCTCTGCAATATTCCCTTGGTGTAAAACGGCCCCACCTATTAATTGCACATCATAATGCACCATGTCCCAGGTGATGGGTTTTCCCGCTGCATCCCAAGTGTTGGACCATATGGCGTCATCGCCGTCAAGCGTCACATAATCATGAACAGATAGCTCTCTGTCAAATGCCGTCGCTTTAACTTTTAAGGTACTATTCTCAGAAAACCGCTTGGCTGTTTCACGCATCACCGCAAATGCTTCAGGCTGAATCTCATTCAATGTCTTTTCAGAAGCCTCATAAGCTTCGTCCTTCAATTGGTCAATCTCTTTATAAATAGCTTCTTTTCTATCGATTCCTGCAGTTTCAATTTCTTTGTGGAGTACCTCGATCTGGTCTTCAAAAGGTTGAATCGCCTCTCCGATGGTCTTTTTAAAAGTGGTAGTTTTTCCTCGAAGTTCATCGATTGATAAAATGGACATTTCCTTATCAAAGGACCTTACCTTATCTACTAAGGGTTGTAAAAGCTTGAGATCTTTTTTCTTCTTATCTCCAACAAAAGCTTTCAATACTGAATTTAAAAAACTCATAATGATATGTGTTATTATAACCGATTGAGTCTCGGTAATTATTTTTTCTTTACTGGTTTAAATTGTCAAACTGGCAACAAGGTTCATTGTAAAAAAAAAAGCCTCTTAAGAGACTTTTATTTTTTAGTATTCATCTTCATTCCAAAGAAAATCTTCATCCGTTGGATAATCAGGCCAAATCTCTTGGATGATCTCGTAACTTTCACCCTCATCTTCGAGCGCCTGCAAGTTTTCTACAACTTCCAAAGGTGCTCCGGTTCTTATCGCATAATCAATCAGCTCGTCTTTTGTTGCTGGCCAAGGTGCATCACTTAAATAGGATGCCAATTCTAATGTCCAATACATAATTGAATATTATTTAATTTGAAATGCAAAAGTAATTTTTTTACTGAAAAAACCAAGCTTTTTAAGCACTATTTTTCAGCTGTCAAAAGAACGTGTTTTTTTAATCGGGTCAAGCCCTCCAATAGCTTTATAAAATCAGCCTTTCCAAGGGATTTCCTTAACCTTATAATCCTTAGTCAATTTCCGTGCCAACACAAATAAATAATCAGATAAGCGATTTAAATAGATCAAAATATGGATGTCAATCGTTTCGTTGTCAGCCAATTCCACTGTTATTCGTTCAGCTCGTCTGCAAACACAACGGGCAATATGACAGAATGACACCACGCTATGACCCCCGGGAAGAATAAAATGTGTCATGGGCTCAAGCGTCTTATCCATCAAATCCATTTTGTCTTCCAAAAACTGAATTTCAGCCTCCTCGATCTTTTCGATCTTTAGTCGATCTGAACCGTTTTTTAGTTTTTCCTTATCCTGAGGCGTAGCTAACATAGCGCCTAAAGTGAATAATTTACTTTGAATTCTGATCAAATCACTGATCAGATCTTTATCTTCAAGTTGATCCCTTATAAGGCCGATATGAGAATTCAACTCATCTACCGTGCCATAGGCATCAATTCTAAGGTTATTTTTTTTTACTCTTGTCCCACCGAACAGTGATGTTTTTCCCTGGTCACCGGTTTTTGTATAAATCTTCATGTGTAAATTTTAATAGCGGTAAAAATAAGCATATTCCTTTAAAGTGATTATAGACTTTGTTGAATAGAAAGTTAAATTCTTAAAGTAAAATGTTCTTTTCCCCTTCCTTTATGAAAGAAAACAAGGCCCCATTTATAGGTGTCCACACTTAGGGTCACTTTATTATGATTTCTGATATGGTCCCAGGCCGCCTCCATTTCCTCGGTCCAATGGATATCATCA
>CBDULU010000188.1:0-4799 GCA_965368155.1 uncultured Flavobacteriaceae bacterium | reverse complement strand
TCAGTTTAAATTTGATCTGAACTTTAAGGATGTACAGCGCTTGACTGATAGCTATGATATTCAAGATGCCATCTTTAATGCCTATAATGAAGGGATGGAAAACACTGTTTTTATTGTGAGGTCCAATAAGAGAGCCAATCTCTATAACCAACAAATAAGGAATGGTATTTTGGGCTATGATAATGAGATGACAGCTGGAGATTTGATTATGGTTGTGAAAAACAATTATTTCTGGCTGAAAGATGCCCCAAAGGTTGGATTCATTGCCAATGGTGATATTTGTGAAGTGCTAGAGATCTTTAATTTTAAAGAATTATATGGTTTTAAATTCGCAGAAGTAAAGCTTCGTCTGGTCGATTACGAGGAACAAAGGCCTTTTGAAACAGTACTCTTACTCGATACCTTGCACAGTGAGGCACCTTCACTTACTTATGAGGAAAGCAACAGGTTGTATCATGCGGTATCTGAGGATTATGCAGAGGAAAGATCAAAGTATAAAAGGCTTTTGGCTGTTAAGAACAATAAATATTTTAATGCACTTCAAGTCAAATTTTCCTATGCCTTAACCTGCCATAAAACGCAAGGGGGTCAATGGGACAATGTATTTGTAGAACAACCTTATTTGCCCGAAGGAGAAGATATTTCATATCTTAGATGGCTGTATACAGCCGTAACACGTGCGCAGAAAAATTTATTTTTAATTGGGTTTAAGGATGATTATTTTGAGGAATAACTGGGTTTTCGTTTTGTTCTTGTCATTATTTTTGACAAGCTGTTCTGTCTCTAAGAAAATTCAGAAAGACCTACAGGTATCTTCAGGTGAAGACCTCTATTTTAAAGGTATTTCTGTATTAAATGCAGAAACGGGTGAGCAACTTATAGATTTTAATGGGGACAAGTATTTTACGCCTGCTTCAAATGTAAAATTATTCACATTATATACAGCCTGGAAAACCTTGCAGGATTCAATTGCATCCTTTGATTATGTGAAAAAAGGAGATTCCCTCGTTCTCCGTGGAACTGCTAATCCATTCTTCTTAAGTGACTCAATCGATGGCAGCGCTATGCAATTCTTAAGAAACAGTCATGAAAATATATATCTAAAAGATGAGGAAATAGAAGAGCCCGTGTATGGAATAGGCTGGTCCTGGGATGATTATTTGTATGCGTACATGCCTGAAAAGCATCTTTTCCCAATTTATGGGAATGTGGTCACAGTAAGTAAAATGGGAGATAGTGTCAAAGTTGACCCAGATCTGTTTAGGGATAAGATACATCTCACCGAGTCGTCAAGAGTAGTTCGTGACAGGGATGCAAACGAATTCTATATCGGCAAATTCAATGATTTACCCAAAAGACAGGTTCCTTTCAAAACATCAAATCAATTGGTTGCTGATCTTTTGAGTAATGAATTAAATAGGAAAGTGGTTTTAATAAAAAATGATCAAGTATATGACTTTAAGCCTTTTAAGGAAATCCCTTATGATACGCTTTATACAAGGATGATGGTGAGTTCCGATAATTTTTTGGCAGAACAAGTGATGCTTAGGGTTGGAAGTATTGCCGTAGGAAAATATAGCGTGAAGCAGGCAATTCAATACTCACTTGAGCATTATTTTTCTGGGATTCCTCACAAGCCGAGATGGGTTGACGGTTCGGGCTTATCGAGATACAACTTATTTAGCCCTAAAAGCATATCCTATCTATTGAAGAAAATGTATGATGAGATGCCCCATGATCAACTGTTTTCTTATTTACCTCAGGGAGGAGTGAACGGGACGCTAAAAGACAATTATAACGGCCAGTCTTATATTCATGCCAAATCAGGAACGCTATCAAATAATTATTCTCTTTCAGGATATGTAACTACTAAAAAAGGGCAGGTGCTTATTTTTAGTTATATGAACAATCATTTCCAGGGAAGTAGTTTGCAAAGAAAAAAAGAGATGTCTGCTTTTTTAAAAAAACTGCATGAGTCCTATTAAGTTTTTATTCATACAGGATTCGTCCTTCTGCGTCAAACCATGACCTGTACATTGGCATATGAATCTTTTCAACCAAGGTTCTTTTGATCTTCAGCGTTGGGGTCACCAACCCGTTTTCCACCGTCCAATCTTCCTTCATGATGATCGCTTTCTCTATTTTTTCATGTTTTTCCAAAGTTGGATTTACTTCAAGTATAGATTGAAGTAAACTCTCACTAAGCTCTGTTTTTGATTTAGTTTTGCCTAGAACAGACGGAATCACAAGCATAATGGGTTGTGGGATTCCCATCCCAACTATACATACCTGTTCAATATCGGTATTTTTAGAAACGGCTAATTCAATTGGGGCGGGAGAAATGTATTTACCCTTGTCAGTTTTGAACTGATCCTTGGCTCTTCCTGTGATGGTAAGAAACCCGTCATGGTCATATTCTCCAATATCCCCTGTTTTTAAATACCCATCTTTGTCAAAGACCTTGGCTGTCTCTTCAGGGTTTTTATAATAGCCCAGGAGCAAGCAATCATTCATGACGCAAATTTCTCCTATGTCTGATAATTTAGCCGTGGCCCCGTATGTAAATGTGCCTACTGTGCCAAATTTATTGGATTTTGGAAGGTTACAATGGGAAATGATACAGTCTTCTGTCATGCCATAAGCCTGTATGATTTCGATTCCTAATTTTTTATACCATTGCATGATTCCTACTGAAAGAGGAGCAGCACCCGAAGCGATGTACCTTGCTTTTGAAAGTCCGAGCTTTGATTTTAACTTGTTCTTAAATATTTTATTAAGAAACGGAATGTTAAGTATGATATTCAATTTTTTCTGAGAAAGACCTTCAAGGATTTTTTCTTGAAATTTTGCATAAATTCTTGGTACAGCAAAAAATAAATCAGGTTGTGTGGCTTCTAAATTCGATGCAAAGGTATCTAATGATTCAGAAAAAGAAAGCATACCGCCCAAACTGATAGCTCCCATCTCCAAGCCAATCCTTTCTGCGATATGTGAAAGAGGAAGATAAGAAAAATATCGTGGATGTTCAGGCAATGACAGTGTCTGAGATATATTAAAAGCTGCGTTTGCAAAATTCTTATGGCTATGCATAACACCTTTCGGATTTCCTGTGGTTCCTGATGTATAGATGATCGTAATCAAAGTCTTCGGATCCGGAAGGTTAATTTCCTGAAGCGGATCATTACTTTCCAGCAGTGCTTCCCAGGTGTCATCTTCCTGGATACCGTATTTTTCCACACTGATCTTAGGGATATTTTTAAAGGCATTTTTTTGTGAATCATAATTATCTAACTTTCCAATAAACAGTAATTTAGATTCACTATGTTCAATTATTGGTTTAATAGAATCTGAATTGAGAGTGGGATAAATAGGGATCGAAACATGTCCACTCATCATAATGGCCAGATCAGCCATGACCCAATACTCACAATTTTTAGATAGCAAGGCAATATTGCTTTGTGGCGGTAATTTTCTTTTTATGATGGCATGGGCCATTTTGCGAATTTGTTGTCCACTTTGTCTAAAACTTAAGGTGTCAATTTTTCCCTTGTGAAATTGTCTCAAAAAAATATGATCAGGACTAGTATGCTCCCAGTGCAGAAATGCTTCAAGAGGAGAGTTAAATTTTGTCATAGGCGATTTTAAAAAAAAACTTATTTGGTACAATTTAAGAAAAAAAACATAAAACTGACTTCTTAAGATTGTTGACAGCAAGGTGCTTAAGTCTAGTTTTATTCATATCATGATCATTGTAGCTGGCTATCCACATAACTTATGATATCATTCGATGCCGTTTTATAGTCAAACCATTTGATCTCTGGATCGCGTCTAAACCAGGTTCCTTGCCTTTTGGCAAATCTTCTTGTGTTTTTTTTGATTTCGCTAATGGCTCCTTCTAGGGTAAGCAGACCATCGAAATAGGAAAATAATTCCCGGTAACCTACTGTTTGAAGCGCATTCAAATGCTTGTGTGCGTATAAGCTACGAGCCTCTTCAAGCAGCCCTTGTTCCATCATCAGGTCTACTCGATGATTAATTCGATCATAGATCACTTGACGATCAGCGGTTAGTCCAATTTTGATGGTATCAAAACTACGCTTCTTTGTATGTAATCCTAAATAATGCGAATAGGGCTTGTCCAGGCCTATACATATCTCTAAGGCTCTTATAAGCCGCTGTTTGTTGTAAAGATCCATTCTTTCATAAGAAAGAGGGTCCAATTCTTTTAATTGTTTCTGAAGTACTTCTATTCCTTCATTGTTTAATTTTATTTTTAAATCTTCTCGTATTTGCGGATCGACCTTGGGAAAATCATCAAGGCCTTTAATCACAGCATCTACATAAAGACCACTGCCTCCAACCATGACCATGACAGGTTGTTTTTTAAATAAGTCATCTAGCAGGTTTAAGGCATCATTTTCAAAGGCTCCAACACTATAGTCCTCAAAAATTGATCGATTTTGAATAAAGTGGTGTTTTACTGCGTGTAATTCTTCTTTTGAAGGAACTGCTGTCCCAATACTCATTTCCTTATAGAATTGACGGGAATCGCATGAAAGGATCTCTGTTTTAAAGGTTTTTGCCAGTTCTAAACTGAAAGCTGTTTTACCTATAGCTGTAGGACCTATGACCGTAATGAGTTTGTTTGATTTCATTGTTTCAAAAATAGTCAAATCACTTGATTTTATCAGTATTCAAGGTTTCATAATTCTTGTTAATTTCTTAAAATAATTGATGGGAATATTCGTTGTATTACAATTTGATGACTAAACTGAATCGCTAATCATGTTAAAAAAACT
>CBDULU010000187.1:0-4846 GCA_965368155.1 uncultured Flavobacteriaceae bacterium | reverse complement strand
TTTAGAGGAATTTGAATTCTTTATGTTCTCCTGCTTTTTTCATTCGGGAATTTTTATGTTAAATTAGTACAGCATTAAATTGTTGTAGCAACATAAAACATGTAATTATGGACTTAAAGGAAGTTTTGCGCGAGCTAAAATCTTATGGAGATGAAAGGACCAAGAACACCCATATGAAACACGGTGCTCAAGAACCTCTGTTTGGCGTAAAAGTAGCTGATCTAAAAAAAATCTTGAAAAAAACAAAAAAAGATCACAAACTTTCTTTGGAACTGTTTGAAACTGGAAATTCAGATGCCATGTACCTGGCTGGCTTAATGGCCGATGAAAAACAAATTAGCAAAGATGATTTAAACCATTGGGTAAAGGGTGCCTATTGGTACTATTTAAGTGAATATACAGTTCCATGGGTTGCGGCCGAAAGCCCCTATGGCTTTGAATTGGGCTTGGAATGGATCCGATCTAAGGAAGAAATCGTTGCTTCGGCCGGTTGGTCGACCTTGTCTAATTATGCGAGTATTAATGACTCTTTGGATGTTGAAACCTATGCATCACTTCTCGACGAAGTTGCAGAAAAAATTCCTACTGCTCAAAACAGGGTTAAATACACCATGAACGGGTTTGTTATTGCTGTAGGTTGTTATATACCAGAACTGACCCAAAAAGCAAAAGAAACGGCCGAAAAAATCGGAATAGTGAACGTTTTTATGGGAGATACTTCATGCAAGGTTCCTTTGGCACTTGATTATATTAAAAAGGTTGAAGACAAAAACAGGGTCGGTAAAAAACGGAAAATGGCCAGGTGTTAAAATTCTCCTCTTTGGGTAAAAATTAAATATGGGTTATAAGGTCATTATCACAGGAACAACCGGTATGGTTGGAAAAGGCGTTTTATTTGAGTGCATGGATCATCCTTTAATCGAATCCGTCTTATTGGTCAATCGAAGTTCAGCTAAAATCCAACATCCAAAAGTCAAGGAAGTTTTGATCAAGGATTTTTTTGATTTGGCTTCAATAAAAGAAGATCTTAGAGGCTATGACGCATGCTTTTTTTGTCTTGGAATTACTTCATTGAGGCAAACAGAAGAAAACTATGCTAAAATCACACATGATCTGACGGTTCAGTTTGCCAAGACTTTTCTGCAGTTAAATGACAATAGTGTATTTTGTTATGTCAGTGGAGCCGGAACAGATAGCTCAGAAAAAGGTAGCATCATGTGGGCAAGAGTAAAAGGTAAAACTGAAAATGACTTACTTTCTATGGGCTTTAAAGGAGCATATATGTTCAGACCAGGATATATTCAACCTCTAAGGGGAATAAAATCCAAAACCCAATGGTACCAGGCTCTGTATACTATTTTTTGGCCTGTATATTTGATTCTAAAACATTTTCCCAGTGCTGCTACCAACACCACTAACATGGGCCTTGCTATGATCAATACCCTTGAAGGGAAATGTTCAAAAACCATCCTTGAAACTAAAGACATTAATAAACTATCGGCTCTATAATATGACATTTTATTCAAAATTGACAAACGTATTTATAGTATTCCTATTCTCGATTTTTCTTCTAATATCATGCGATAAACCCGAAAACAAAACTAACCCTGCTTTAGCTTCCGATTCTCTAAGTCAAGATCTGAATCTTAAACCTAATATACTTTGGATAGTCGCCGAAGACATGAGTGAATACATTCCTTCTTTTGGTGATTCAACGATTGTAACGCCTAACCTTAGCAAACTTGCGGAAGAAGGCGTTTGCTACGACAACTTCTATTCACCTCATCCGGTTTGCGCTCCGGCAAGAGCTGCTATCATCACTGGAATGTATGCGAATTCGATTGGCGCCAGTCATATGAGAACCGGTCCCTGGTTTGGAGGAAGACCCTCTGAAAAAACGCTCGAGGATTATCAAAAAGCCATGCCTCCTGATATTGCTCCTTACGAAGCTATTCCACCTGCAGGTGTAAAAATGTTTACCGAATACCTGAGATCACAAGGGTATTACTGCAGCAATAACAGTAAAGAAGATTATCAGTTTATCAAAACGCCCACAGCCTGGGATGAGAGCAGTAGCGAAGCCCATTGGAGAAACAGAGCGCCAAATCAGCCCTTCTTTTCAGTCTTTAATATCGGAGTAACTCATGAAGCCCAAATATGGAAGAAACAAAAAGATTCATTGTGGGTTGATCAAGATCTGAAGGTTACGGTGCCACCCTATTTACCTGATACCGAGATCGCGAAACAGGATATTCGACGGATGTATTCCAATATAAAAGAAATGGATCAAAAAGTTGGTGATATTCTCGAGGAGCTTGAGACTGACGGATTGCTTGATAACACCATTATTTTCTGGTATACAGATCACGGGGGGCCACTACCCAGACAAAAACGCATGCTATATGATTCCGGATTGAAAGTACCCATGATCATTAGATTCCCTGCTGGACAATTTGCAGGTCAGCGAGACAGCAGAATGATCAGTTTTATTGATCTGGCTCCTACCCTTTTGTCTTTGGCATCAATAGCTCCTCCAAGCTATATGCAAGGAAAAGCATTTCTCGGAAAACATGTAAGAGTTGAAGAGCCAGCATATATTTTTGGAGCCGCCGATCGTTTTGATGAAACCACAGACAGAATAAGAAGTGTAAAAGACCAGCGATTCAAATACATTAAATATTATGATCGTGAAAAACCCATGTTCCTTGAAGTGGCCTACAGAAATCAGATGCCTATCATGCAGGAACTTTTGAGACTCAGAGAAGAAGGAAATCTAACAGATGAACAAGCCTTATGGTTTAGAGAACATAAACCTCAGGAGGAGTTATTTGATGTTCAAAATGATCCCTATGAGCTTCATGATTTATCCAAAGATCCTACTTATAAATCCAAACTAGAGGAAATGAGAGTGGCTTGTAATCAATGGATCATTAACATAAATGATACTGGAATGATTCCTGAAGAAGCCTTAATTGCGAGCATCCATCCTCAAGGTTCTCAACCTCAAACAGCAGCCGTCACGGTAAGTAAATCAAATGGGCTCATTCAGTTATCTTCGACTACCACGGGAGCTTCTATTGGCTACAAGATTGTTAAGAAAGGTGTGGATACTGATAGTCTTTCATGGACCATCTATTCTGAACCCATCCAAATGAGTGAAAATGAAAAACTTCTAGCAGTAGCGCACCGCATTGGTTATCAACCTAGTCACGTAATAAAAGTTAATCAATAACGAAATAAAAAAAGCTCCTCTAGGAGCTTTTTTTTAAATCCAGAAGGATCTATTTATTTTTATCTTCAAACTCCTTAGCCAGTTTTTCAGCATATTTTGGTGCTACTTCTGATGCTGATTTCGGATCTGTAATGTTAACAGATATCACAGCAATCATTTGATCTCCAGGTCGGTCTAAATCAAAAACTACTGATTCCAATTTATAAATATCCGATTCATATGTTCTTGATGATGCAGGCACATAAGAACCTCCATAACCATAAGGAGAATAATATGACCCATAATAACCGTTAAACCCTCCATAGTAGCCACTGCTATACCCACCACTTGTAGTAGTTTTTACTTCTTTCTTCACGTCCTTGATCACAGTTAAAACAATACCATTTATTCCTTCCTTTGAAAGATCGGCCACCAGCGCATCAATTTGATCTGGAGTCATTTTAAGATTTAAATTCAAATCGGGAAACTTTTTATAACTCTCTACACCATCAATACCTCCAGCTTTTAATTGTTTTACGATTTCCTGCTCAAAACGCTGCCTTCCAACAACATCATCCACTCTTGCCATAACAACAAAGCGATCTGATTTTGATTCTGCAATATCCGGCGCATGCCATGAATCTGTTACGGTTACAGAAGGTCCGCAACTGACCAATATCAAAATTGCTCCAAAAAGTGTTAATAGGCTTGTTATTTTTTTCATCACTATACGTTTAAATTTCTTCTTTATTAGCAGCGAACTAGTGTCTAAATCAAAGTTACGAATTATATGTTATTTATATGCCTTAAGAATCTCTTACAAAAATCAATTCGTATCAAAAATTAACTTACTCAAATAAGGCATATTCCTTATCCACATATTCTTCACTGCCTCTGCTGCCGATTAACCGTCATTTATCTCGATAACAAATTCGATTATTTATTGTTTTTACATAAAGATACACTAATGATTGCAATATGAGTAGAAAATGAAACTTCTTCTATTATAGATGATTCCTACGTCTTTAGTATTTAATTTTTCTTTAAATTGGAACAGGAAATATTATTGTATTCTAAATTTAAATTTGACCCATTCCACCCAATTAATTGTTTAACCACAGATTATGGCTCGATATCTAAAAAAAGCGAAAAGCGAAATTGGACTCTCTCCGACTGAACTTGTTTTCAGAGGTCAGAAAAAAGTAGATCAAATTCAAATGGGTATCATTGATTTTAACGAAACCTCTGTTGAGGAAAAAGCCATTCAAAGAGTCAAGGAAATTGCACCCTATGCCCAAAAGAAAACGGTAACATGGTTCAATATTTATGGCTTACACGATATTGAATTACTTCAGGAAATAGGTGAAGAATTTGATTTCGAAAAACTTGTTTTGGCGGATGTATTGGAAACACATGCGCGCCCAAAAATTGAGGATTATAATAATTTGGTATTTGTTTCATTAAAAATGATACAGTTCTCGGAAGAAAAACAAGATATCACTGTCGAAAATTTAAGTCTCATTTTTAATGATAATATGCTCATCTCCTTTCAGGAGAAAAAAGGTGATGTATTTGATCCGGTGCGCAATAGAATTAGAAACCAAAAAAGGACACTAAGAAGTTCGCGACCTGATT
>CBDULU010000186.1:0-4884 GCA_965368155.1 uncultured Flavobacteriaceae bacterium | reverse complement strand
CTGATAAAAGGGTATCCTTTTTCTTCATAGACCATATCGTACAATTGCTGTTTCTCAGGATACGGTGATTCATCAGCGAACTTCTCACATTCGGCTACTTGACTTTTTACATCATCATTGATATCCTGAATTTGCTGATCAGTTAAATATTTTTTCTCCTTGATCACCTCAAGAACTTGTGAAATAGGGTCAACTTTTTTGTAATCAGCTACTTCTGCCTTCGTTCTGTACTTTTGGGCATCACTCATGGAATGACCTCTGTATCGATAAGTTTTCATTTCAAGAAAATACGGTCCGTTACCACTTCGGGCATGCTTTATAGCTTTGTCCATAGCTTCAGCAACAGCAACAGGATTCATTCCGTCAACTGGTTCTGAAGGCATTTCATAGGCAAGACCTAATTTCCAAATATCAGTATGGTTAGCCGTTCTTGCTACTGAAGTACCCATGGCGTATCCATTGTTCTCTACTATAAAGACAACAGGTAGTTTCCAGGCCATGGCCATGTTAAAAGTTTCGTGTAAGGAACCTTGTCTGGCTGCTCCATCACCAAAATAAGTAATGGTTACCCCTTTTCGGCCGAAGTATTTATCCGCAAAAGCAATTCCAGCTCCAAGTGGAATTTGTCCACCTACAATACCGTGTCCTCCGTAAAATCCTTTTTCTTTTGAGAAAATATGCATGGAACCACCCATCCCTTGAGAAGTCCCTGTGACTTTCCCATACAACTCGGCCATCACTCTTTTAGGATCCACACCCATCCCAATAGGTTGGACATGGTTTCTATATGCTGTGATCATTTTATCCGTTGAAAGATCCATAGCATGCAAAGCACCCGCTAAAACAGCTTCTTGCCCGTTGTATAAATGTAAAAACCCTCTTACTTTTTGTTGGATATATACAGCAGCCAGTTTGTCTTCAAACTTTCTCCAAAACAACATGTCTTTGTACCAGTTGATATAGGTTTGTTTTGTTATTTTCTTCATTTGTAATTAAATTTTTTACGGAATGGCAAAAATACAATTTTTTTAGATAATTAAATTCTAAAAAAAAGAACAAAGTTTTAGAATTCGTATGCTTTTTGCAGCGAATTCATGCTTTTGTTAATTGTAATAATAATATTCCACATTTTTATTCATTATTCTATTGTTCAATATAATCCTCAATTGGATTACATGAGCAAACTAAATGCCTGTCTCCATAAGCATCATTTACCCTGCGAACCGGAGGCCAATATTTGTGATCAGCGACAAAATCAAGAGCAAAAGCAGCTTCTTTTCTACTATAAGAATACTCCCAGTCATCAGCAGTAAGCATGGCTTGGGTATGTGGCGCATTTTTGAGCACACTATCGCCGCCTTCATAGTTGTCAATTTCGCTTTTGATCTGGATCAGTGCATCGGCAAATCGATCTATTTCCTGTTTGTTTTCACTTTCTGTTGGCTCTATCATTAAAGTTCCTGCCACTGGAAAAGAAAGGGTAGGGGCGTGAAAACCAAAATCCATCAATCTTTTAGCGATGTCAGTCACTTCAATTCCCTTGGCTTTGAATTCTCTGAAATCAACAATCATTTCATGAGCTGCAAATCCCTTTTCACCAGCGTAAAGAATTTTATAATGTTTTTCTAATCGTGCCTTTAGGTAATTGGCATTTAAAATAGCTATTTCAGTCGACCTAGTTAAGCCACTACTTCCTAACATTTTAATATAACTATAAGAAATTAAATCAACCATAGCTGAGCCAAAAGGTGCAGCAGAAATTGCAGTAATCGCCTTGGTTCCACCTGTTTTGATTATTGGATTCGAAGGTAAAAAATCTACCAGATGAGCAGCAACGCAAATCGGTCCAACTCCGGGCCCTCCACCTCCGTGAGGGATCGCAAAAGTCTTATGAAGGTTCAAATGACAAACGTCTGCACCAATCCTGGCCGGATTGGTAAGACCTACCTGAGCATTCATATTTGCTCCATCCATATAAACCTGACCTCCGTTATCGTGAATGATCTTTGTGATTTCTCTGATCTCTGATTCAAAAACACCATGTGTGGACGGATAGGTAACCATAAGTGCAGCGAGGTTATCTTTGTGTAAAATGGCTTTCTCTCTCAGGTCGTTAAGATCTATATTTCCTGTTTCAGAAGTTTTGGTAACCACTACTTTCATCCCGGCCATTACTGCTGAAGCAGGGTTGGTCCCATGGGCAGAAGCCGGTATCAGGCAAATATTTCTATGGCCTTGATCATTAGAGCGGTGAAAAGCCCTGATAACCATTAATCCGGCATATTCCCCTTGGGCTCCTGAATTGGGTTGTAGAGAAGTTCCGGAGAAACCTGTGATTTCGTTAAGTTGCGCCTCCAGTTCCTTGAGCATTTCATGATATCCCTGAGCCTGATTTACAGGAACATAAGGATGGATAGAATTCCAGTTACTCATACTCAGCGGCAGCATTTCTGTTGCAGCATTCAGCTTCATGGTACAAGATCCTAATGATATCATTGAATCAGCCAGAGAAATATCCTTTCTTTCAAGCCTTTTGATATATCGCATCATCTCTGTTTCAGAGTGATATTTTTTAAATACCTCATGCGTCAGAAATGCGGAAGTACGTTTCAAGGATGAAGGAATTGATAAAGACACCGGGCAATCCGTAATTTTAAAAGAATACAGATTTTCGGCCTGAGCCAAAATATCTATGATTTGTTCTATATCAGATTCTGTAGTCGTTTCATTGATGGCTATGCTGATCGTATTATGATCGATATAGGTAAAGTTGACTTCTTGTTCTTCAGCAAGATGTTTTAATTTATCACTATTGGCAACCTTAATTTTCAGCGTATCGAAAAAAGCACTATTCTGTTGTTCCAATCCTAACTTGAGCAAAGCCTGGTCAAGAATATTGGCCAAAGAATGAATTTGTCTTGCGATGTATTTGAGACCTTCTCCTCCGTGATAAACCGCATACATACCAGCCATAGTTGCCAGCAGCGCCTGAGCAGTACAGATATTTGAAGTGGCCCTTTCTCTTTTGATATGTTGTTCTCTGGTCTGCAAGGCCATTCTCAATGCCCTGTTACCGTCTGCGTCAATTGTTACACCAATGATCCTTCCTGGAATCAAGCGTTTGTATTCTTCATGGGTCGCAAAAAAAGCGGCATGAGGCCCTCCGAATCCAAGAGGTATGCCAAAACGTTGGGTAGTACCCACGGCAACATCAGCCCCCATTTCTGCCGGAGATTTTAAGATGGCAAGACTCAGGATATCAGCTGCTACCACAACCTTTATCTCTTTTACATGGGCTTCTGTAATAAAAGAAGTATAGTCAAAGATCATCCCATCCTTTGCCGGATATTGTAAAATACAACCAAAGAATTCTTCATTAAGAGTCACTTCCCGATGATCGCCATGTATCAATTCTATTCCCAAGGGTTCGGCTCTGGTGATCAAAATATCTCTTGTTTGAGGCAAAACATCAACAGAAACAAAAAATTTATTTGCTCCGTTTTTTTTCTGATTTCTGCCTCTTCCATTCCATAACATGATCATGGCCTCAGCAGCAGCTGTACCTTCATCAAGTAAGGACGAGTTTGCAACCGGCAATCCTGTAAGGTCAGAAATTACGGTTTGAAAATTGAGCAAAGCTTCTAAACGACCCTGAGAAATTTCTGCCTGATAGGGCGTATAGGAGGTATACCAACTGGGATTCTCAAAAATATTTCTTTGGATCACCGCTGGAAGAATGGTGGGATGATAACCAAGACCGATATATGATTTGTATTGCTTGTTTTTATTACCCAATTTTTGAATATGAGAAGCAAATTCATTTTCACTCATGGCTTCAGGTAAATTCAAGACATTCTTTAACCGAATATCATTAGGTATTGTATTGTAAATCAACTCATCAAGTGATTTTACTCCAATTGTGTCCAACATCTCAGACACTTCATTCTGGCCTGGCCCAAGATGACGTAAAACAAAAGAATCTGTTCGCATAATATTTCTTTATTTAAAGGAACACAAAAGTACTTAATTTTGATGAAATCAATTCCCTTTTGAATTCGATATAATAGTCAAATATTTAATTATTTTTATAATTCATATATTCGGTAATGCAGGTATTGAAACAGAGTTTCGCTTTTTATGTTTTTGGAAATATTCATGTGGCAGTTGCAGCCTATTGTTTGACAAAGATTTCCTTCCTGCAATTCGACATCAATAACCAGCCACTGGCTAATTTTGTTTTCTTTTCTACCGTATTATCGTATAATTTTATACGCTTGTTCCAGCTGGATAGGCTCAATAGCATGACCTCTATCTGGATCAGAGCCAATAAAAGACATCTTATTGTCTTGAATAGTTTGGCTTTGTTGGGGAGTGTTTACTATCTTTTAAATTTTAGGTGGGTTGATGTTCTTGTATTGGTTCCTTTTTTTCTGGCCACCCTGTTTTACGTTTTCCCTTTTAAAAAAAAGATCACCGGGTTAAGGAATGTTCCGGGCTTAAAACTTTTTTTGATTGCAATAACCTGGACAGGCCTCACCTTATACCTTCCATTATTTTCAGCTCAATTACACAATACTCCTGAGGCATATATCGCTGTTGCTCAGCGATTTCTTTTTATTCTTGCCATCACCATTCCTTTTGATATACGTGATGCTCAGTTTGATCTCCCGGGATTGAATACAATACCTCAGATATTGGGTGTTAACAAGTCCAAAATTATGGCTGCCCTGGCACTTGTTATTGTTGTTTTACTTGACACATTGATTCCTTATAAAAGCTCTAATTTCTTTTATATCAACCTTTTGATGATGGTCTTGTTAACAATTATGATTTCTTTTTCGGGAACGAAACGAGGGCGATTTTATACGGCTTTTTGGATCGAGG
>CBDULU010000185.1:0-4944 GCA_965368155.1 uncultured Flavobacteriaceae bacterium | reverse complement strand
CGTCAGTCAAAAGCACTTAAAAAAAAGAAATCCTGATATAAATCGTTTTAAATGCTCAAGACAAAGCGCTATATCAGGGAATAAAATAAGTAAAAGATACTAGAAATGTTATTTGAAAATGAGATAGACATGTTTCCTACATCATATAAGGAAATTCTTCAGCGGGTAGATCGAATCGATCCTGTCAAATATGCGAACACCAGAAACTATTTGAACGGAGCCGTCTCTTATCTGTCACCTTACATTTCAAGAGGAGTCATCAGTACAAAATTTGTTTTTAATCAATTGATCGAAAGAGGATTTCATGCGGAACGTATGGAAAAATTTATTCAGGAATTGGCTTGGCGCGATTATTGGCAACAAGTTTGGATCCACAAAGGGGATGCCATTAATTCAGATTTAAAAAATGTTCAACATCCGATAACTAACCTTTCCATTCCAAAAAGTATCATAGATGCGAATACTGGAGTGGATGCCATAGATAAAGAAATTTTGTCGTTTTATAAGACCGGCTACATGCATAACCATATGAGAATGTATATAGCTTCAATAGCTTGTAATGTGGCTCAAAGTCATTGGAGAGTTCCGGCTAAATGGATGTATTATCATCTGCTTGATGCAGACTGGGCAAGTAATGCACTGAGTTGGCAGTGGGTCGCAGGAGCCAATAGTCAAAAGAAGTATTACGCCAATCAAGAAAACATTAATAAATATTGTTTTTCAAATCAAAAAGATACTTATCTCGATAAGTCCTATGGCGCATTCGCTGACATGGGTATACCAGAATCCCTTTTAGACACTGTTGACTTGGCTTTAGATACGCCTTTACCTCAGCAACAGCTTGTGGTGATCGATGAAAGCTTACCGACTTATCTGTATAACTTTTATAATTTAGATCCAAACTGGAGTAAAGATAAAGCGGTGAATCGAATATTACTCTTGGAACCTTCCCATTTCAAGCAATATCCGGTATCAAAAAATAGTATTGACTTTATACTAAAACTTGCGGAGAATATAGATGGTATTCAAATTTATGTGGGTGAATTCAAGGAGCTTACAGAGGCTTATAATCTGAAAAGTATTCATTTTAAAGCACATCCTTTAAGCACTCACTATCAGGGAGAAGAAGAAAAGAGAGAATGGATGTTTTCTGTTCAAGGTTATTTTCCGTCTTTTTTTAGTTTTTGGAAGCAATGTAAAAAAGAATTGTTGCCCGTTGAAATTGCTTTGTAAAGATGTAACCAGAAGAAAATGAAAAAACAGCATCTTCCGGAAAAAACATGCATTGTATGTAAGCGTCCTTTCAAATGGCGTAAAAAATGGGCTTTAAACTGGGAAGAAGTAAAGTATTGCAGTGAACGATGTCGAAGAAATAAATAAGCGATGAAAACAGCTCATCTTATCTTTCCGCATCAGTTATTTCAGCAGCCATCTTGGTTGACAAAAGACCTTACCATCTATTTGATAGAGGAGTATTTATTTTTTAAACAATTCCCATTTCACAAGCAAAAAATAGCATTTCACAGAGCTTCAATGAAGTCTTATGAGCACTATTTACAGTCTATGGGTTTTGAAGTATGCTATGTTGAAGCCATAGAAGAAAGGTCAGATATCAGGAAGCTTATTGCCGAGTTAAAGCAGCAGGGAATTGCAAAAATCAGCTATGTTGAGCCAACAGATTACTGGCTTGAGAACAGAATAGAAAAGACTTGTTTGCAACATCATATCTCTACTGAAAAATTGAATTCCCCAATGTTTCTCAATACAACAGATGAATTGCTGTCTTTTTTTCGTAGAGACAAAAAGAAATACCATCAAACGAGTTTTTATATAGAAGAAAGAAAGAAACGCCATATTTTGATCTCATCAGAAGAGAATCCTGAAGGAGGAAAATGGACCTATGACACTGAGAATCGTAAAAAGTATCCGGCAAAAAAACATCCACCTCATGTGCAGTTACCAGATACTGATGTTTACTATGCTGAAGCCGTAACTTATGTTAAGGCTAACTTTTCTGATCATCTAGGAAATCTAACAAATCACCCGATTTACCCTGCAAATCACTTAAGTACAGACCAATGGCTGGATCAGTTTTTTGAGCATAGATTCATGGAATTTGGCCCTTATGAAGACGCCATACTTATAGAAAATTCATGGTTACATCATAGTGTTTTAACGCCCATGTTAAATACAGGTCTTATCACGCCTCAAGAAATTATTGATAGATCTTTAGTCTATGCTGAGAAGCACCAAATTCCGATTAATTCAACTGAAGGTTTTATCAGGCAAATTATAGGATGGAGGGAATTTATCAGAGGCATGTATATAGCGAGAGGATCTGACCAGCGCAATGGTAATTTTTGGGGTTTTACAAAGAAAATTCCTGCTTCATTTTACACGGGAACAACCGGTATAGATCCGGTAGACATAACGATCAAAAAGGTCTTACAGACAGGGTATTGCCATCATATTGAACGGTTGATGGTATTAGGAAATTTTATGGTACTGTGTGAGTTTGATCCAGATGAAGTCTACCGCTGGTTTATGGAGATGTTTATTGATGCCTATGATTGGGTGATGGTTCCCAATGTATATGGGATGAGCCAATTCGCTGATGGCGGATTAATGGCTTCAAAGCCCTATATCAGTGGGAGTAATTATGTAATGAAAATGAGTAATTTTAAGAAAGGTGAATGGCAGACTATTTGGGATGGATTGTTTTGGCGGTTTATGGATGTGCATCGCGATTTCTTTTTGTCAAATCCAAGGTTGGGTATGCTGGTGCGTATGTTTGATAAAATGCCTGATGAGAAACGTCAAAAGCATCTTGAAAATGGAGAATTATACTTGTCAACCTTAAGCGAGTTGTAAAATAGAGCTAAGGCAATTCAACTACTAGCTCTGAGTAACGAGCATACTATAGAGAAATAATGCTGTCCACAGAAAAGTTCTGATCCAATTCTTCTTTACTAATGAATCCAACATGTTTTGATTGACTTTTCCTTTGGAAATTTCAGTATGGATAGGAACAAATTGCAAGAAAGTAGATAGCCATATAAGAACTATGATGATCAAGCTCAACACTGTATAAGGATCAACTTTCATGATCAGTTGAGAGATAGAAATGCCTAATTGCCCGAGCATCAATGGCATCACAATAAAAGAGAAACGCGAAGTATATGCGCTGTGCCAGTTGATAAGGTCTTTAGGATGATAATGAAGAAAACTGGGATAAACAATGCGTTGGACAATCCAAATCAACACCACCAAACCAAAATCGATCAAAAGTCGAAGTATATCTATTGACATTATAAATGCTTAGTGATTTTGGAGCTCAAAGGACTTGTAATTGAAAAATAATAATCAATTAAATGCCCTTTCTCATCGACTAAATATTTTTGAAAATTCCATTTGACACTAGAATTCTTTTTGTTATTTAAGCTTTTGGTTGTAAGCCATTTGTATAAAGGGTGCTGCTTACTTCCCTTAACATCAATCTTTTCAGTAAGTAAAAATTGAACACCAAAATTCAACTCACAAAAGTTTTGAATCTGAGCAGCATCACCAGGCTCTTGTTTACCAAATTGGTTACAAGGTGATCCAATAATCACTAACTTGTTTTGATATTGATCACTTAACGCTTGAAGGTCTTTATATTGTTTTGTAAACCCACATTCGGAAGCAACATTGACAAAAAGTATTTTCTTTCCTTCAAATTCTCGTAAGGAGATAGGTTGTCCATTTAAAGAATTGATAGCAATATCATAAATTGATTGTTTATTTGCGTCATTCGATTTACTCGGTACTATTTTGGCTTTATCAATTGTTTTCATGTCTTAGTTTTTTAACTTTGGTAAAGATATCTAAAATTTGTTCAATTATAAAAATATTTTGTTAAACAAAAATTAAAACACTTACTTTAGCGACAAGAAAATATTTCTTTTGCTTAAATTGATGTTTATGAATAAACAGGAGTATAAAATACATGTCATAGGGGCCGGCATCAGTGGTTTAATTGCGGCGAAAGTTCTCGAAGATCATGGGTATTTTCCTATGGTTATAGAAGCTTCTGACCGTGTTGGCGGACGCGTTAAAACGGATGTGGTCAATGGTTACCAGTTAGATCATGGCTTTCAAGTGCTTTTAACGGCCTATCCTGCTGCCCAGAAGTATTTGGATTTTAAGTCTTTGGACTTGCAGAAATTTGTTCCGGGAGCTGCCATATGTAAAGCAGGTAAACAAACTATTTTGGGTGATCCTTTAAGGGATATCTCCTTGTTATTTTCGACACTTTTCTCAGGAATCGGCAATTTTAGCGATAAGCTGAATATACTCAAACTGAATACCCGATTAAAAAACAAGACCTTAGCGGATATATTCTCTGAAAAGGAGAAAACGACCTTAGCTTATTTACAGGATGTCGGATTTTCAGCTGACATGATCGACCAGTTTTTTAAGCCATTTTTTAGAGGTATTTTTTTGGAACCAGATCTGAACACATCAAGCAGGATGTTTGAGTTTGTGTATAAAATGTTTGGAGAAGGCTATGCTGCCTTGCCTAAATCTGGAATTGAAGCTATTCCCAGGCAACTTGCAGACAATTTGAAACATACAACTTTTAAATTCAATAAGGCAGTTACTTCCGTCAAGGACGGAGAACTAACACTGGGTAGCGGTGAAAAGCTAAAAACGGATTTTACCATCATAGCGACCGAAGCCAGTGGACTTGTTCAAAATTTAAGCAACCAGGCAACGGAATGGAAATCTTGTGACACCTTATATTTCGAAACTAAGGAGCGTATTATTGCCAAACCTTTAATTGGCCTTATTCCTGCTGCTGATGCCTTGATCAATAATATTTTCTACCACACGAGTTTGGCAACGGATCAGGCAGCTAAAAACCAATTATTATCAGTAACCGTAGTGAAAAATCATAATTTATCA
>CBDULU010000184.1:0-4990 GCA_965368155.1 uncultured Flavobacteriaceae bacterium | reverse complement strand
TAAGTTATACCCCAAATGAATTTTTTAACTTTCAGTTTGGAAATGGCAAGAATTTTATTGGAGATGGCTATCGCTCGTTTTTCTTATCTGATGTAGCCTCACCTTATCCTTTCTTAAAGATCAGCACAAAGTTCTGGAAAATCAAATACACCAATCTATGGATGTGGATGGATGACGTTAGGCAAGCTGCTACAAGTGATCCTGGAGGCAGTGGAACTAACTTTCGCAAATATGTGGCCATGCATCACTTGAGCTGGAACGTGACCAAAAATTTTAATGTTGGATTGTTTGAAGCTGTGATCACAAATGAAAACAGTTATAATGGCTTTGATGTTTCCTTCTTTAATCCTATCATTTTTTATCGCGCTGTGGAATTTTCTAACGGGGGAGATTTCAGTGGTAACGTTCAAGTTGGGTTAAATATGAAATATAAAGTGAAAAATAACATTTCTATTTACACCCAGTTTTTGATTGACGAGTTAACAACAAGTAGGGTTTTTGATGGAACAGGCTATTGGGGTAATAAATTTGCCTTTCAGTTAGGTGCCAAATACTATAATGCATTTAAGGTGGATGGCCTGATGCTACAAGGAGAATTTAACTGGGTAAGACCCTATACTTTTTCTCATGGAGAAATCGAATTAAATTCTGGTCACTTTAATCAGTCTATTACACATTTGTGGGGTGGAAACTTTTATGAAGCAATAGGGATTGCGCGGTACAAGAAAGACCGTTGGTTTGGAAGCGCTAAGATAATTGCTGGAAAGAAAGGATTTGATTTTGAAGGGTCTGATATCAGTTATGGAGGAGACATTTGGCGTTCATATAATGATAGACTCTCTGACACAGGAAATGATGTTGGTCAGGGAAATTCTACCAATATTTTTATTACTGACCTACAGGCAGGCTACGTAATTAATCCAGTAACCAACTTACAACTTTTTGGAGGATTCACATATAGGAATTTCTCTCCCGATGAATCTGGTAATGTAGTTTCTCAAAACAATACCACTTGGTTTACGATAGGAGTAAAATCAAGCTTATTTAACTGGTATCTGGACTTCTAAAAGAAAAAGCCTAAACCAACTTTTACAGCAAAAGTGTTAGCGCCGGGAACATCTCGGTAACTTCCTCGATATTCAAAATCGACCCGAAGTAATTTAAAGATATTACCGATACCAAAGTGGTATTCCCAATATATGTTTTCCGGGGCTACGTAAATGATATCGGACGCATTGATATCACGATTCTCTTGTGAAATTCCACCAACTACCCCTCTGATTCCAATGATCTCCCTCCATTGAAGATCCCTGATCCATGGGATTTTTGCAAAGATCTTTCCGTTAAAGTTGTGTTCCAAATGCAGCGATACATACTCATCAGTGATAAATTCGTAATAGTTGAGCAGGTCAAATAGCTTTTTTGAACTAAAAAAAGTTTGGTTACCCGGCACAATATTCAATAATTGTAAGGGTACCGGATTCCATATCTTCCCTATTTCAAAGGTTGAAGTTAACCTCCCGAATAAACCCATTTGTATAGGTTGTTCATAATAGAACTGTAATTTATGATAGTCAAAATCACTGTTGAATGCGTCTTTTATCCCTCTTGTATACCCTAAAAAGAAGGTTGGAAACCTACCCGTATTACTCACAGATCGCTCCACACCAAAACCATAGGATTTTCTGTTGGGGGTAAATTGCAGTGAAAAGCTGAGATCCACCTGATCAATACTTGATTGAATGTCGCCATTCTCATCAAAATAATCAACATTAAAAAGATCCGGATTCGCTGACTCCAAGGTCTTATAAGTGCTCCCGAAACTGAGCTCAAGGTTTTTAACGGGCTCTACAGTCACACTTGCATTGGTCAGGTTTATATTGGAAAGTTTTGAATTATCCCCGCTTGTAAAGATAGAAGTAGTGGCAAAACTTCTCTCCAGAACCTCATTGGAGGTCGTTAAACTCACCCCCAGTTGTTCGATGTCCATTCGGGTACCCAAAGAAACAACCCATCTATCTTTTCCCTTAAACAAGTATTTCCCTTCAATCCCATATTTCATCTTAGCATCCATAAAACCATAGGCCAGATATCCTTTTACCCGCCATTTATCATTTTGACTAAAATAGGTACGACCCCCGGCTCTGAGTCTAAGCCCTTCTATATCATTATAGCCAACGGTCGAAAAGACCGGACCAAAATCCCATCCTTTGGCAAAATTCCAATACCCCGATGCCAGAATCTCACCAATTGTATTAAACTGCTGAAAACGCTTGACATTCTGCAAGGTATCCAGCATCTGATAGATCCCTATCTCATTCTTGCTTAATTCCTCTTGCCTGTTTTTGGTCCAGAATTCATCAGGTTGATTGTACATGGCCTCATTGTCCTGAATTTGTTCCTTATAATACTCTTCAGGTCTTTTCACGTTAAAAACATGGTTGTCGTACAAGGTGGTTCTTTTCCCATATACCCCTTTTGATTTGTCTTTTTGATTTAGCGCAAAATCGGTCATGATATAATCCCTTGTCAACAGGAATACTGAATCATTTAGCACCTCATATTCCTGTTCAATATAAATATCCTTGACCCAGTTCACATTAGCATTCTTTGTGGCATACATTTGAATTTCTTTAATGGCATATGTGGTATCACTTACCCAGAAATCACCCTTAAAAGTCAACTCATTCTTTCTTCTGGGATAAAACAGGATATTATAACACCATTTATCACCAATAAAGCTGCTGTCTGTCAACACATAATTATATACGTCAGGCCCTAGTTTTGACAAGGGGCTTGAGAATTTCTTATCAAAGAACAAGAGGTAGTTGTCATAGATATCAAAATCAACATATAGCTGCTTTAAAAAAGAAATAAGCGCCTGATTATCGGAGTATCCTGAATTTTTATTCGCCTCCATAATACTATTTTTCTTTCTTGGATAAATATTTTTTCCATAAGTTTTATAGACCGATTCATTGATAAATATGGGCAAATAAACCTTTCCAGTAATCTTTGAGGTATCAATCTGTTCAAAAACCATCTCCATTCCTTCAAAGATCTTTCTGTCCATTAATTTTTTATCAATATTATTCAGATCAAATTCTATTTTTTCATATCGGTCAAATTCATACCTATCATACATATTCAAGCCATTTTTCCTTTTTTGGGCCCATATTTTTTTCAAGATATCTATAGCAGGGTTATTCTTTCTCTTTATCCTTCCTGAATAAATTGTGACCTCCTTCAGTTGGTCTCTGCCTTCTTGAAGAACTATCCGAAGATCAGTATTTTCTTTCCCCAATGGAATCAATTTGGTTTCAAAACCAACAAAGGAAACTTCAAGTTCACTATACGTATTCTCTGTTTCAAGATAGAATTTTCCATTCTCATCAGAAATTGTTCCTTCAATAGAGCCTTTAAAGATAATATTGGCAAAGGGCACGGGTTCATCAGATTCATCAACGATGAAGCCATTGACTTTGATCTGAGCCGATAACCCAAAGGAAAACAGGAATAAAATGTAAACGATTTTTTTTAACATGGTCAAATTCCAAAAAAAATTCCTTTCCAAAAGAAAGGAAATTGGATAAACAAAAATATTACTTTCTATGAATATAGCTTTTTAAAAATGAATTAATTTAAGCCAGGCTGGTTCTCTATAAACTGCTCATATAACGCTTTGGTGTAGCTCCAAATTTCTTTTTAAATGCGGCGATAAAATGACTTGGGGTACTATACCCTACTTCAAAACTCACTTCCGAAATATTATACTTTCTGGTGGTCAATAGTTTTCTTGCATATTCCATTTTATAATTCAGCAGGTAAGCAAAAACTGTTTCCCCGTAAATATGTTTAAAACCATCTTTCAAATGTTGCAATGGAAGATTAATCTGATGTGCCAATTGGGTCAAAGTTGGTGGCTCTGTCATACTTTCAATCAAAATCTGTTTTGCCTTTTGTATCTTTTCAACGTTAGCTTCATCCTCAAGGAAGGGACAATTCTGAATACCTTCATTGTCTGATTTATGAAAATATAAGCTAATCAATTCATACACCTTTCCCTTGGAATATAGTTTTTCAAGAGACGAATGCAAACCATAATGAAAGATCTGATTGAGTACCATCATCTCATTAGGGTTAAGTTCTTTATCCCGATAGCATTTTTTACTCTTATTCTCACCGCTCAAAAAATGTATTAATCCCGCTTCCTGAGTAAAGAAGGTGTGAAATTTCTCAATCCTTATCAGTAAACTGATCACCTTGGCTCCTGGACTCATATTCAAATGTATGGGAAGGTCCTGCTCTGGATTATACAATAAAAAAGATTTGTTTTCTGGTAAATCCAATACATAATGACCTCCACTAAATATTAATTTAGCGGTGTTTTTAATACAAAAATGCAATTGTAAATATGATTTATCCACATTCCTGCTCACTTCTACTTCCTGCTGCTCTTCATTGTGAAATTTCAACAAGTAAAACCCATCTTCTATTTTGTTATCCAACAGCACACTTTTACCGATACTCTGATTCTCCATAATTTATCTCATTAAATCAAGAAATTGAAATTATCCCTTTATTTAAAGGTATTTTAAGTCGTCAAATATACGTAAAAATAATTCATTGACTTTTAACTTTTATCGTTATAAACCTTATTTTTAATCATAAAAAAAGCCATTTGAAAAAGTCAAATGGCTGAATTTATATGGTATGCTATTTATGATCTATACATCACTTTTTTAACGGCATTGATCACATCCTGCTTATTTGGCATCCACTCCTCCAGCAATACGGGAGAAAAAGGTGCAGGTGTATCAGCTGTTGTTATTCTTTGAATTGGCGCATCCAGAAAATCAAAAGCATTTTCCTGAACTTGATAAGTGATCTCTGAAGATACACTTGCAAAAGGCCATGCTTCTTCAAGAATTACCAATCTGTTGGTTTTCTTAACAGAATTCAAAATGGCTTCGTGATCCATAGGGCGAAT
>CBDULU010000183.1:0-5003 GCA_965368155.1 uncultured Flavobacteriaceae bacterium | reverse complement strand
CTTTTAACAGCTTCTTCCAATTCCTGATCAAATACTTCATCATCATCAAATGACTTTCCTTTTAAATCTCCAACAGCTATCAGAAACTTTCTAATCTCGGTGATCCTTTGATCCGAGTCTCCCGGTTTTAAAGTCTCACCTTCACTAACTTCAGGCCAACCACCTTGCGCTGCTTCAGCCCTCAATTTCTTTAAGTGAAATTTCATGAGCTTATACATATAATTATTAGGCTTTAATCCTTCCAGTATGACTTTAATATTCTGATTGTGCAAAGTAGCAGTCAAAAGACTATCCGGATTTGAAGGCCCTTCATTTCTCTCAACATCCCATTTTTTCCTCAGATCTGATTGCTCCAGCTTTCCTTCCAGCAGATGTGAAGCATATAAGATCAAAGCATCGGTCATGAGCAGATCCATATCGGCCAACTCAGCATGTGTCAATTTGCCTTTTTCCGAGTTTTCCATTAAATTCTTGATCTTTTCAAGATGATAGTCTTTCGGATCAAGGCCTTCATCAAAAGAGGATTCAAGGCTTTCAATAAGGTCCATTTTATTTTTTTTACTGCTCCAGGCAAGCTCAAATTCTCTGTGGGTATAAAATCTTGGCAACTCTGTTTGAGAGAATAACTCGATTCCATCCACAACAACTGCTCCTTGAGAATCTTCAGGAAGTACTTTACTTTCCATCACTTCCTCTATAGAAGGTTCCTGGGCCTGAAGGGTAGCAAACGAGACAAGAAATAAAAACAGGGCTAAATACAAAAGGTTTTTCATGATGGCTAAGTTGGTTGAATAGCAAAAATATTGAATTATAGTTAAAACAGTATCATTGTGTATAGAGAAGTTGAATTTTGTCATAAGTTCATTTTATATTTTTCAATTAACTGAAAGTAATTTTTAGCCACCTAAAAAATTTCTATATTAGATGGCACCTAGAAAAATTAAATGGCTATGCCTGATAGAGATCTTAAAAAATACTGGAAAACGAACTTAAAATATTTGGGTATCCTCTTGTCAATATGGTTTCTTGTATCTTATGTCTTGGGGATTATTTTCGTGGACGAATTGAATGCCATCAGATTTGGAGGCTTCAAACTTGGATTTTGGTTTGCACAACAAGGCTCGATATATTTCTTTGTAGTGATCATCCTGGTTTACATAAAGCTGATGAATAAGTTGGATAAAAAATATGGCGTAAACGAATAAGATATGACCTTACAAATCTGGACCTGGCTTTTAATAGGTATTACATTTTCACTTTATATCGGAATCGCTATTTGGTCAAGAGCCTCCTCTACCAAAGAATTTTATGTGGCCGGCGGAGGCGTCTCTCCCCTTGCCAACGGTCTGGCAACTGCTGCCGACTGGATGTCTGCTGCCTCCTTTATTTCAATGGCCGGCTTAATATCCTTTAGCGGCTACGACGGATCTGTATATCTTATGGGCTGGACAGGCGGTTATGTATTACTCGCATTGCTACTGGCACCCTACTTACGCAAATTTGGAAAATTTACTGTCCCAGATTTTATTGGTGACCGCTATTATTCAAATGTTGCCAGGTCAGTTGCTGTTTTTTGTGCCCTGATTGTTTCTTTTACTTATGTCGCAGGACAGATGAGAGGCGTGGGACTGGTTTTTTCAAGGTTCCTTGAAGTTGACATAACAACGGGAGTAATTATTGGAATGATCATTGTTTTATTTTATGCAGTATTGGGCGGTATGAAAGGCATTACTTATACGCAAGTAGCCCAATATTGTGTGCTCATTTTTGCTTTTATGGTACCTGCCATATTTATTTCTATACAAATGACAGGGATCCCGATTCCACAGATTGGTTTTGGAAGTGCGGGAACAGATGGGATATATCTGCTTGACAAATTAGATGGATTGCACAGAGACTTAGGATTTCATGAATACACTTCTGGTTCCAAAAGTAAGCTGGATGTTTTTTTTATAACAGCTGCCCTAATGGTTGGAACGGCAGGTTTACCTCATGTGATTGTTAGGTTCTTTACGGTGAAAAAGGTAAGCGATGCCCGCAAATCTGCTGGATGGGCCCTGCTTTTTATCGCCATCTTATATACAACGGCGCCGGCTATCGCTGTCTTTGCAAGAACCAATTTGATCGAAACAGTATCCAATAAGCCTTATAAACAATTGCCCCCCTGGGTTGAAAACTGGGAAAAAACCGGCTTGATGAGATTTGATGACAAAAACAAGGACGGTCTGGTACAATATCTGGCAGATCCAGTGCTCAATGAACTGACTGTGGATAAAGACATCATGGTACTGGCCAATCCTGAGATTGCTGATTTACCCAATTGGGTGATTGCTCTGGTCGCCGCAGGAGGACTGGCAGCCGCTTTATCAACGGCCGCGGGCCTGTTACTTGTTATTTCAGCTTCAGTATCACATGACCTGATTAAGAAAATGATCAACCCGAAAATCTCAGAAAAAGGCGAATTGATTGCTGCCAGAATCTCAGCAGTTATTGCGGTATCAATAGCCGGATATTTTGGCATTAACCCTCCCGATTTTGTCGCTGCCACAGTGGCGCTTGCTTTTGGGCTTGCCGCTGCTTCATTTTTTCCGGCTATTATTTTAGGTATTTTTGTGAAGCGAATGAACAAAGAAGGTGCAGTTGCCGGAATGGTCATTGGAATGCTTTTCATGCTTTTCTATATGGTAAAATTCAAATTTGACTGGTTTGGAGGAGGAACCAAGCAGGATTGGTGGTTTGGAATATCCCCAGAAGGATTTGGAACTGTCGCCATGATGATCAATTTTATAGTGTCTCTTGCTATTGCTTTTATGTTTCCTAAACCTCCCAAGGAGATTCAGGAATTAGTTGAAAATATTCGAATTCCGTCCGGTTCTGGAAAAGCCCATGATCATTAAGGAGGTTTTTTAGTCGTTGGTCGAATTTTTTTCTAATTATTTATCATTAATTTTATATTCGTCATGTTTGTCGACTGAACTAGTTTTGATAACACTCATCTACCTCAATTCGCGAGTTGAGTAAATTAAATTAATATTTTATGAAATCCTTACAAATCAACACCTTCAAAGAATATAAAGAAAAGTATGAACAAAGTGTTTCCGATCCGGAAGGTTTCTGGGCTGAAGTGGCAGAACATTTTCAATGGAAACAAAAATGGGATAAGGTGCTGGATTGGGATTTTAGTAAACCTGAGATCAAATGGTTCCAGGGTGCAAAATTGAATATTACAGAAAATTGTCTTGATCGTCATTTAGAAACAATAGGTAATAAAACGGCTATTATATGGGAACCCAACGATCCGGATGAGGAATCAAGATATATATCCTACAGACAGCTTTATGTGAAGGTTTCTCGTTTTGCAAATGTGCTGAAAAATAATGGAATCAAAAAAGGAGATCGGGTCTGTTTGTATATGCCCATGATTCCTGAATTGGCCATTGCTATGTTGGCATGCGCCAGAATTGGAGCAGTTCATTCCATCGTTTTTGCCGGCTTCTCCTCCTCTGCCCTGTCGAGCCGTATCAATGATTCTGAATGTAAAATGTTGATTACCGCCAACGAAGTATACAGAGGTACCAAACCCATCAACTTGAAAAAAGTATGCGATCAGGCTCTGGAAAACTCACCTTCAGTGGAAACGGTCATTGTCTATAGAAGAACTGTTGAACCCACTGAGATGATGGCTGGAAGAGATAAATTCTGGTTTGATGAACTTCAAAAAGTTGACAAATACTGTGAGGCTGAAGCTATGGATGCCGAAGATTTGCTGTTTATTCTATATACATCCGGTTCAACCGGAAGACCTAAAGGAATGGTGCATACCACAGGGGGTTATATGGTAGGTTCGACTTATACCTTTGAGAATGTCTTTCAATGCAAAAAGGATGATATATACTGGTGTACTGCAGATATTGGCTGGATTACCGGTCATTCCTATATCATTTACGGTCCATTATGTGCCGGTGCTACTACTGTGATGTTTGAGGGCGTTCCTTCTTATCCTGATTATGGGAGATTCTGGGAGATTGTTGACAAGCTCAATGTAACTCATTTCTATACGGCTCCAACAGCCATTAGAGCACTTGCAAAACATCCCTTGAGTCTTGTTGAAAAACATGACCTTTCCAGTTTGAAAGTTTTGGGCTCGGTTGGGGAACCGATCAACGAAGAGGCATGGCACTGGTATAATGACAATATTGGAAAAACCAACTGCCCGATCGTAGATACCTGGTGGCAGACAGAAACAGGCGCGATGATGATCTCACCTATTGCTGGGATCACTCCTACAAGACCGACCTTTGCCACACTGCCATTACCTGGGGTACAGCCCGTTTTAATGGATGAACATGGAAACGAGGTGGTTCAAAAAAGCAGGGAGCCATCAGAGGGCAGATTAGCCATGAAAGCTCCCTGGCCATCAATTGCCAGAACCATATACGGAGATCATCAAAGGTATAAAGACACATATTTTTCTAAGTATAAGAACATGTATTTTACTGGTGATGGAGCTTATCGTGATGCAAGCGGAAACTATAGAATTACAGGTCGAGTTGACGATGTTGTCATCGTATCGGGTCATAATTTAGGAACTGCCCCTATTGAAAATGCCATTGACGAACATAAAGACATCGTTGAATGTGCTGTGGTTGGATTTCCTCATGATGTGAAGGGTAACGCCCTTTATGCCTATGTTACAAAATATGACGACTGCACAACTTCAGATGAGGATCTAAGAATTGAAATCAATAAATTAATCGCCAGTACTATTGGTGCCATTGCCAAACTTGATAAGGTTCAATTTGTATCGGGTCTTCCAAAAACAAGGTCTGGAAAAATAATGCGAAGGATCCTCAGAAAAATTGCTTCAAACGAAGCTGATAATCTGGGAGATATTTCAACACTATTGAATCCAGATGTGGTTGAGGATATTAAGGCGGGAGCGCTTTGATAATGATGTAATGATGTAATGATGTAATGATGTAATGATGTAATGATGTAATGAT
>CBDULU010000182.1:0-5009 GCA_965368155.1 uncultured Flavobacteriaceae bacterium | reverse complement strand
CGACGACTTCTTTGATCTGGTCAATCCCGTCTCCATTCCAGTTTCTCCATTGATAACCATAAACAGGACCAAGATCACCGTTTTCATTCGCCCAGGCATCCCAAATCTTTACTCCGTTCTCCTTTAGATAAGCAATATTAGTATCACCTTTTAAAAACCAAAGCAATTCATGAATAATCGATTTTAAATGCAATTTTTTAGTTGTAACCATGGGAAAACCCTCATTAAGGTCAAACCTCATCTGATAGCCAAAAACGCTTTTAGTTCCTGTACCTGTTCTGTCTTCTTTGGTTATTCCATGATCGATCACGTGTTTGATCAAATCTAAATATTGCTTCATTGTGTAATTACTATTATAATAATTTATGAAAAAAACTAATTCATATGATCACATTTTTCTATTAAATGTGCACCGCTCAAAGATAAAATATTCTGATTTAATTTTACTTAATCTGTTGTTAATATTCTTGAAACAGTTTTGAACTGAAGTGACAAATTAACCGATGATCATTCCTGCTATGGTAGCAGATAACAGAGAAGCCAGAGAGCCTCCAATCAGCGCTTTCATACCAAATTCTGATAAGGTTTTTCTTTGACCTGGTGCCAATGAGCCAATACCACCAATCTGAATACCGATCGAAGCGAAATTTGCAAAACCACAAAGCATATAGGTTGCCATGATGATAGATTTGCTGTTGTTCAAGTGAATGACATTGCCTACATCTTTTAGTTCTGCCAGTTGAATATAACCTACAAACTCGCTTGCTGCAAGTTTAATACCCAATAACTGTCCCATCATCATGATATCGTTTTTTGCTACCCCAATAAGCCACATTAACGGTGCGAAAACAGTCCCTAAGATTGATTCCAGCGTAAATTTTGGATAAGGTGTATTGGCAGCCATCCAATCATTAAGTGTTGTGATATCGCCTATCCATCCTAATATTCCATTGATCATTGCTATAAAGGCAACAAAAACAAGGAGCATTGCACCAACATTAACAGCCAGTTTTAATCCTTCTGTTGTTCCATTTGATATCGCATCCAAAATATTCGTACCGATTTTTTGTGTAGATACTTGAACATCTGAGCTGATTTCTTCTGTTTGTGGATAGAGAATTTTTGAGATGACAATGGCACCGGGTGCAGCCATGACTGAAGCCGCTAACAGGTGTTTCGCAAATTTTAAGCGCATCACCGGATCATCACCTCCCAAAAAACCTATATATGCAGCGAGTACGGCACCTGCCACAGTTGCCATTCCACCAATCATCACCAAAAGCATTTCGGAACGATTCATTTTTTCCAAATAGGCCTTGATCAACAAAGGTGCTTCAGTTTGACCGAGAAATATATTCCCGGCCACACTCAGACTTTCAGCACCCGAGATCTTTAAGGTTTTAGAAAGCAGCCAGGCCATGGCCTTAACTACTTTTTGAATAATTCCCAGATAATATAGTAAAGAAGTTAGAGCAGAGAAAAATATGATCGTTGGCAGTACCTGAAAAGCGAAAATATACCCAAAAGTATTCATATCAACCACAAGGCCCTCAAATAGGAACTTACTACCGGCTCTTGTGAAATCAAGTACACTTACAAAAATCTTTCCAACCGCTTCAAAACCGACCTGTATAAATCGAACTCTCAAGACACCAATAGCAATAAGTAGTTGAAAAGTGAGTCCTATACCAACAGTTTTCCATTGAATAGCTTTTTTATTTGAGCTGAATAAATAGGCGAGAAATATCAATACGATCATGCCGAGCAGGCCTCGCCAGATTGATTCAAAAGACACTCCTTCACTAGGCGTAATTTGCTCGTTTATTTGTTGGGCTCTTAAAGGGATTGTTAGAAAAAGTAGAAAACTCAAAGGGAGTAGTTTTTTTAGCATAGGTCCTTACTTTTTCTCTCTTTTTGAGATTTCATCTCTTATTTTGGCAGCAAGTTCATAGTCTTCATTGTTGACGGCCTGATCCAGTTGTTTGTAAAGCTCATCCAGAGATTCGTCTTTAAAGGTAGAGGTTTCTTCTACCACATTGGCCACCAGATCTTCCATTTTAAACTTTGATTCAGCCAGTTTTGATTCATCCTTTATTTTCAAAATAATACCAGCTTTGTCCAGAATATTTTCGAAAGTGAAGATAGGTGCTTTAAATCTTGTTGCCAGGGCTATGGCGTCTGAAGTACGTGCATCGATGATCTCTTCAATCTTATCGCATTCACATATGAGACTTGAATAGAAAACCCCGTCAACCAGTTTATGAATAATCACTTGTTTAACAATGATATTAAACCGATCTGCAAAGCTTTTGAACAGGTCGTGTGTAAGTGGCCTTGGAGGTTTGATCTCCTTCTCAAGAGCTATTGCTATTGATTGCGCCTCAAATGCCCCTATAATAATAGGTAAAGTTCTTTCTCCGTCTTCTTCACTTAATACCAAGGCATAAGCACCACTTTGGGTTTGGCTATAGGATATTCCTTTTATATTTAAACGTACTAGACTCACAGGTTTGACATAATTATTATAAATACCAAATTTGCAACAAATTTAAGTATAAGCTAATTCAATTTACAAATAAAAATGAAAAAGACCATCAAAATTAAAGACTAATGATCGTCATAAATTCTGGCAGCCTTTTTGAAGGGGTCAATTTACTAAAAATTAAACGGTATTAGAGGGTGCTTTTAAATTCTTTTAATTTGCTAATAAGTTGCGGTACTACCTCAAAAGCATCACCTACTATCCCATAATCTGCAGCTTTGAAGAATGGAGCTTCAGCATCGTTATTGATGACTACCTTTACTTTTGAAGAATTCACACCAGCTAAATGTTGAATGGCACCTGAAATACCAATCGCTATATATAAATTGGAGGTTACTGGTTTTCCGGTTTGGCCAACATGTTCGCTATGAGGCCTCCATCCAAGATCAGATACAGGTTTGGAACATGCAGTTGCGGCTCCAAGTACTTCAGCCAACTCTTCGATCATTCCCCAGTTTTCGGGTCCTTTTAGCCCGCGGCCACCAGATACCACAGTATCAGCGTCAGCTATGGTTACTGTACCAGTAGATTTGTCAACAGAGGCAGAACTGATTTTAAAATCATCATCCTTTAAAGAGGGCACAAAATCCTCTATAACAGAATCGACATGGTTTTCAGTAAGGCCAACAGAATTTTTTGCGAGTCCCAACAATTTATTTTCTGTGTGTATCTCAGTAAAGCTATACCCTTTCGAAGAAAATGCTTTTCGCTTTACTGTTAAAGGCTGCATGGAACTTGGATAATCCACTACATTTGAAGCATAGCCTGCTGCTAATTTCACTGCCAGAATAGGGGCCAAATACAAACCATTATTGGTTGAATCAACGACGACTATATCTGCAGATTCTTTATTGGCTGCCTGATGGATACAATCAGCATAGGCCTTAGCATTAAAGGAATCTAATTTGGAGTCCTGAATTTTTAAAATTTTATCTGGCCCATAAGTTGAAAGAGAGCTGACATCATTTGCATTGATCGTTACCACCACAAGGGATGTTTCAGCTTGTTTTGCCACCTGTTTCCCAAATG
Source organism: uncultured Flavobacteriaceae bacterium (assembly GCA_965368155.1). Taxonomy (GTDB): domain Bacteria; phylum Bacteroidota; class Bacteroidia; order Flavobacteriales; family Flavobacteriaceae; genus Lutimonas. Next base: position 1,438 of record CBDULU010000182.1, on the reverse strand, counting down.
AAACAATTTCAAAAGCGGTTTTTTTAAATATTCCATCCGAATTATCCGCGAATACTAATACTGACATAGATTTAGATTTTATTTCAAAGGTATCCTATAAGAGCACCCTTGTTAGTTTTATATTTTTTAGATCACTTTGGCTTCGTCATGAAGCAATTTAATAAGCTCATCAATATTGTTTGCATCAACCATTTTACAGGCACCTTTTGCCAAAGGCTTTTCATATTTTGCAGTCGAAGTGCTCTCGCTAACATCGGCTGGAGCAACTACTTTAAGCGGTTTTTTTCGGGCCATCATAATTCCACGCATATTTGGAATTCTCAAGTCTTTTTCTTCAACCATACCTTTCTGGCCTGCAGCTATCATAGGTAAATCACAAGTGAGAACCTCTTTACCACCATCGATCTCACGAATTGCGGTTGCCTTATTATTCTCTACTTCCAAACCAATGCAAGCATTGACAAAATTGAAACCCAGGAGCTCGGCTATCATACCTGGAACCATTCCTCCATTATAATCAATAGATTCTTTTCCTGTTAAAATCAAGTCGAAGCCTTCTGTCTTGATTACTTCAGAGAGTTGTTTTGCTACCAGAAAACCATCAGTAGGTTCAGTATCAATTCTAATGGCGTCATCAGCACCAATAGCAAGTGCTTTTCTAAGGGTAGGTTCTACATTTGAGCCTCCAACAGTCGCCACTGTAACAGAAGCACCCTGTTTCTCTTTGAACCACATGGCTCTGGTTAAGGCAAATTCATCATATGGATTGATGACAAATTGAACTCCATTACTGTCAAATTTAGTGTTATCCTCCGAAAAATTAATTTTTGACGTTGTATCCGGAACATGACTTATACAAACTAATATTTTCATTTTTACTTAGTTAAAATGATTATTTGATTTTCTTCGCAACGAAGTTAAAAAATATTTTCAATATATTATGCATGCATAGTAATATTTTATAAAGACTGTTGGTCTAAAGTCGAAGCATAGCAAAGATGCATATTTTTTTCTCTAAAAATTGTATTCTGCACCTTAACTATATTCATCAAAATTAGTTATTTTTGCAGTCCTTTATTACTAAAATATGAAAGTATTACAATTTAGAGAAGCTATTGCTGAGGCAATGAGTGAAGAAATGCGCAGAGATGAATCTGTTTACCTGATGGGTGAGGAAGTAGCAGAATACAATGGGGCCTATAAGGCGTCTAAGGGAATGCTTGATGAGTTTGGTGAAAAACGTGTTATTGATACACCGATCGCTGAACTTGGTTTTTCAGGGATTGCCGTTGGTTCTGCCATGGGTGGTGCCAGACCGATAGTTGAATTTATGACGTTTAACTTTTCTCTTGTGGGGATTGACCAGATCATCAACAATGCGGCTAAAATGAGGCAGATGTCTGGTGGACAATTTAATATTCCTATAGTGTTTAGAGGG
>CBDULU010000181.1:0-5031 GCA_965368155.1 uncultured Flavobacteriaceae bacterium | reverse complement strand
GTTGTTCCTGAGAAATAACAGATTGATGGATAAAAAAAATAAAGAAGATCAGCGTAAAAGAAAGTGTTTTAAACTTCATAACATTTCCTTTGATAGAATGAAATATAAAATTAAGGTTTTAAGTCAATAATACCTAGAAAATTGGAAGATATAACTAGGTCTAACAGAATATTTGCGCGGTGATCGGAGCTCATCACCTCAACTCCGATCACCTCGGAAGTGAAGCCCTCAGCTCTCACCCCCTCACCTCTCACCCCCTCGCAGGTGAGGCTCTCACGTGTGAACCCCTCGGGAGTATAAAATCAATATTGATGGAAGGCTTGAGAAACAAATTCGAGTACTTTTGGTAGGGATTGACGCCAATAGGTCCAGTTGTGTGCTCCGTCTCTTACCCTGTATTCATGGGCTATTTGTTTCTTTTTCATTTCTATGTGAATCAGGCTATTGCCTTCAAATAAAAAATCATCGTCACCGCAATCAATATACCATCGAACCGAAGACAATTGATCGGCTGGCATGTTCTTTACCAGTTCCACGACACTATGGCTTTTAAAATATTCGTCAAGCTCCTCTTCTGAATAATTGGTGTTTCCATTCCTATTTAAACTCTCTTTTAAATCTTCCATCGTCAAGGGCCCTGTAGAAGCACTTAAAGGAGCAGATGAAGAAAAGAGTTCAGGATGATGCAACGCATAGATAAAAGAGCCTCCGCCTCCCATAGAAAGACCTGAAATAGCCCTGAAACGTTTTTCTTTTTTGATTCTATAGGTTTTCTCCACATAAGGCATTAGTTCCTCAAAAAAGAAATCCTCATAATTCCATTTTCCATTGATATCATTATTATAACCTCTTTGACCCGTATAGGCATCTGGCATAACAATAATCATAGGCGTAGCTTTACCCTTCTTTATCGCTTCATCAGCGATGTGTAATACCTCACCAAACTGTATCCATCCGGTTTGGTCATCTCCGGATCCATGTAATAGATAGAGCACAGGATAGCTCCTTGAAGAACTTTCATAATCAGGCGGCAGGTAGATAGCAAAATGTCTTTCTGAATTAAGGATGGAACTCTTCATGCTTAGCTGATCAAAAACTTTACCTTGTTGGGCCCTTAATTGATTGCCAATTAGAGTCAATGTCAAAAAGACAAGAATGATTTTTATTTTCATCATAATTCTATAAGTGGTGAGTATGGGTCAATATCTAGTTCGAATTGCTCACAAAGGCTACCTTTTTACTGTCAGGTGACCAGCTGGGGACATTAATTGTGCCCTGTCCTCCGTAAACATAGCTAAGAATCTTGGGTTCACCACCCTCAACAGACATCATCCTAAGATATACATGCTTGTAAAAGGGGTGATCTCCCGACTCAACATCCGTCCCAAAAGACAAAAACACTATTTTTTTTCCATCTGGAGAAATATGAGGGAACCAATCGTTCAATTCGTCAAAAGTGAGTTGTTTTACTTCACTGCCGTCAGGTTTCATTCTATAGAGCTGCATCGTACCACTCCGATTGGAATTGAAATAAATATACTTTCCCTGAGGATCATATTCCGGGCCATCATCCAATCCGGGTGTGTCAGTCAATTGTGTCTCTTCTCCTGTTTTAATATTCACACTGTAGATATCATATTGCCCATTGCGATTTCCGGTAAACACCAACTCATTGCTATCGGTTGACCAACCGTGCAAATACGAAGCGCCCATTCCTTTTTTTGTAACCCTGTATGGCTCAGAACTTCCTTCAACGGGCAAGGTGTAAATTGCTGAATCTCCATTATCCTCATCATCGTGATGGCTAATAGCCATTTGCGTTCCATCAAAGGATAAGACATGGTCATTGTTGTTTTTTACTGCAAAACCGGTGTTGATGGTTGTTGTAGCCTGACTTTCCAGATCATATCGGTACAAATAGCCATTTGAGTTATAGATCAATGCTTTTCCATCAACGGTCCAATTCGGAGCCTGCAAAGAATGACTGGAAGAAAACAAAACTTTTCTTTCCAGACTTTCTACATCCAACACCTCCATATGACTTCCTAAATAGTTCTGATAGCGCTCTCCTGATTCATCAAAAGGCTTGATGATCCTGACATCACTAAATATGGCTTTCTCTATGACTTCCGCATTATGGGAGCATACAAAAAGGCCTATGAATACCTCATTATGTAATCCAGTAATTTCTTGTGTAACTTTCACCAAGGGTTGGCCCATTTTTGCAGTCCCCATGATAAAAGTGTCTCCTTTTCTTTCAAGTTGTACGATATCCGGAGCTGAATCAATTGAAGTCTTCTCTTCAGTATCTTCTCCTTTCTTCTTTCTGTATTGAAGAGAGACCAGCCCGTCTCCATGAACCGCCGCAGTGACATGCTCCGAATCTGGCTGAAAACTATTCCTTGCCATCCACCCTAATTTCCGATGAGGATCAACCCCGTCTCCCACAAATTTAACCTTAGCCCTTAGGATAAAATCACCCTGAATGCTATTCCAAAGAAAATGAAACTGGTCATCTGCAAACCACATATTTGCACCAGAACCTTCTATTAAATATTCCTGATCAGTACTGTGATATGAAACTTTACCCGCGTGATTTACTGCACCAATATCAGTATTACTATAAAATATACCGGTAGCATTTGATTGTGCTAATACATTGTAATGAAAAAACATCATAAATAGAAGAGTTGACACCACTGAAATTGTGTTGTTCATGATTAAAAAGTGTTTAAGAACAGGGTTGAAGGCCTGTTCATTTAATACTATTTAAAAATAGAAAAAAAACATCAAATCTGGCCCTATTTATAACATTACTTTAGTTCAGCATTCTCAACGATCAAGGGGTATACATAACCGGCTCCAAATTCTCTGTCAATGGCAAGAACACCCTCAAAAGTAACGGTATCACCTACTTTCACGATATCCATTGTGGTAAAAGTAAGGTCAGATCTATTGTCTCCCTTGGTCCCATCCATAAGATGCACCCAGTTGCGATCCATAATATCCAGATTCACTTTTACAACCTGACCACGAACTTTAACGGTTTGCTGATTATACTTTTCAGCATTTTCATACAGCTCACCAATACTGTGACCACCAGCAACCGGGCTGATCTTTATGCTATCGAGTAATTTCTGCATTCCTTCCTTTCTTTTAGCGATGACCTCTGCCTTTTTTGTTTCAGCACTAATGGGTTCTCTGCTAATCTGGTCCACAAAAAAGATACTTTCAAAAACCCGATTTAATTCTTTGCTTTCAAAGTCTTTCATCTCCATAGCCTCCCTAAAATAAATCTTTTCCCCTACTTTAACATCTGTCTTTGATACCGCCAACCAATACTCCTGATTGGATTCCTGCACAAGAAGATAGGTGTAACCACCTGTTTGTTGCACCTCGTTGACCACAACTTCATTTTGGGCTATTTCATTTGATAAGGGTGCATAATCCTTTTTTTTACTTTCACATGACATGAGCAATGTGATACTTAATATTAATAACGTGGTTCTCATTCTATTATATTTAATTGATTATTTCTTTTTTAAACGACAAAATACGTAATTCTGAGTCGCCTTTGATGGTGTGACATGAACTGTTTCAAAATCTTCTATAGGTTCAAATTTACCTAAAAAAAGTTCAGTCAATTCGCTACTATCGTATTGATGAATAGGCAAACCACTGCACTTTTCAGGTCCTGTTTTAGAAAAGGTACCTAAGATAAGGGTCCCGCCAGGGCTTATACTCTGTAAGGCCTTTTCCTTATATAATTTCAAATCACTATCCTGAGTTAAAAAATGTAAGCAAGCTCTGTCATGCCATAAGTCAAAAGGAGTATTGACTTGATACTTTGTAATATCAGAACAGATCCAGGTGACCTTTTCTGCCAATGCCCCAAGCCTTTTTTTTGCTTTATCAATGGCTTTTTCAGATATATCCAGCACAGTGATGTCCTGATATCCCCTGCTTAACAAATGATCCACAAGTAAACTATCTCCTCCTCCAACGTCAATGATGCTGCTTTTTTTAGAAATGTTAGAAGCTGCTATCAAATTAAGGGAATTTTCAGGAATTGGTTGATACCAGCCAGATTCGATCAATGATCTATTCTGATAAACCCTTTCCCAATAGTCCTTGTTAGTCGCTGACTCACCTATTTTAGATTTGATCATAGCTTTACCTCTATTTATTGAAGCTGCGGCAGGGCCACAACGTGGGCATGAACTTCAACACCATTCATGGTTACTTCCAATCTTTTATCGTACATTTTTATCCCTTTGACATCATTGAGTTTTCCTTGTTGAGAAATGGCTTTAACTCCATAAAAAGACCCGTCTTTACCAATGGCTTTTATATGAACTATATAACCTGATTTACGCACTCCACGTATTTCCAGTAGCGTTCCGTCTTTTGAAATTGCCATAATTTTATACAATTTTCCTTTCTCTTGTATCGCAACTATAGGTTTGTATTGTTCTTCGCTCACCAAAACCTTAACGGGCAATTTTTCCCCACCAACAAAGGCCTTAACATCCATAATGTACCTCTGGTTACCATCTTCCAACGCCTTAACATCATATTGGTTTCCTTCTTCATCAAAGGCTTTTACATCCATGGTATAACCCTCAGGATGCATGGCTTTTACATGCCATATTACCTGCTCTTCATTAGTTCTTGAAGTTTCATAAAAATCTTTGTTCTGCCCCGATAGTATCAAAAATGGAGCAAGCAAAAACCATAAAAGCCAAATTCTATTTTCCACCTTACATCTTATTAAATTCCAAATTCATTACAAATGTAGCAATAGGAAATCAGGCCGAATATGATTTTGGTTAGGTTTTATTGAAGTAGTCAAAAAGAATCAACAATAAATGTAGCATAAAAAAAACTCCAAATAAATTTGAAGCTTTTAAATATCATTAGATTGGTTTGAAACCCCTCAATGGCTCACCGCTATATAATCGGGATTGCTTTCATGATCCTCTTTTTGATACCTTTTCCGAAGGATTTTTATATCGGTATTCCTTTCACCTG
>CBDULU010000180.1:0-5034 GCA_965368155.1 uncultured Flavobacteriaceae bacterium | reverse complement strand
AGCAAGGGTAAAGGCCGTATTGGAAGCTTCACTGCCACCGACCAAAAATCGTTCACTCATCCCACTGTTGATCCATGCAATTCCGTTTAAAAGACCATGCAAGGCGGTGGAGCAGGCAATTGAATGACTTATCACCGGGCCTTGAGTATGCAGATCATGTCCTACCCATGATGATATATTTCCTAAAGTGGTTGTGGGAGAACTCAAGGTATTGACCAGTCCTTTATCACTTTCGCTAAATTCCTTATAATATTTCTCAAACAGAGAGGTGGCCCCTCTGGATGAGCCTATATTCACTCCAAATTCTTTGTCCTTCCATTGGGTTTTCTCAAAGGCTTTTCTCGAACAATAAATAGCCATTAATACAGAAGGATCGAGATCTTTATAATTCTTGGTTTTTTTAAGTTGATTGATCTCGGCCCAATGTTCGTTACTGATACTGCTAACCAATGCCGCGAATTTTGTAAAATCTCTTTCTTTAATGAAGGATCTCTTCTCCATATAATGTTGCCAGCTCTCATCTTCTGACATACCAAGGGCCGATACTGATGCCATCGAGATTATGGATATTCTTTCTCTCATATCATATTATTTCCAAACATTGTTCCATTACCTGATAAATCAAATCCAATTCGCTATCGGTTATGACATAAGGAGGAAGCGTATAAATTGTATTCCCTAAAGGCCTTAAAAACACCCCTTTTTCCATAAAAAAAGAATAGAGTTGGTCTCTTAATTTTCCATACCGATCCATTTTGATGTCAAGATCCAATGCGAAGATCACTCCCAAAACCCTGGTTTGTTTCACTTTATCATGGTCCTTAATACGCTCTTGAAATTCGAGATGTTTATTATGGATTCTTTTAATATTGCTTTGAATTTCTTCAGATCTCAAAAGGTCCAATCCTGCTATTGCAGCCGTACAGGCTAAAGGGTTTGCAGAATAGGTATGTCCATGGAAAAAACCTTTGCCGATCTCATCATCATAAAAGGCATCATATATTTTTTGACTACAGCAAGTTAGTGCCATAGGTGCAACCCCGGCTGTAAGAGATTTGGATAAGCAAATCATATCAGGTTGAGAAATCATGTATTCTGAGGCAAAATTCTTTCCGGTTTTACCGAAACCAGTCATGACTTCATCAGCAATGGTCAATACATCGGCTTCCTGGGCCATCTGTATAAGCATTTCCAGATGGTCTGGTCGATACATATGCATGGCGGCGGCACCTTGCACCAAAGGTTCATATATAAACGCTGCTATCTCACCTGTGTCCAGCAGCGACTTAAAATTACTCAGAACAGCAGTTAAGTTATGGTCATCGGGAACTTCAAGCCGATCAACAGTCAATAAAAAATCCTCAAAAGGACCATTATAAACAGATAAACCTGAGACAGACATCGCACCAAAGGTATCTCCGTGAAAAGCATTGTCAAAAGCAATAATTCTTTTCTTTTTTTGCCCCTGGTTAAAATGATATTGTAAAGACATTTTAATAGCAACATCAACCGAAGTTGATCCATTATCGGAAAAAAATATCTTTGCCATTGTTGAAGGCAACACTGCCATCAATTTTTCAGATAGCTCTATAGCCGGAGGATGTGTAAATCCGCTAAACACCACCTGATCCAAAATACCAAGTTGTTGCCTGACCCTGGAAATGATTTGAGGATGACTATGACCGTACATACAGGTATACCAACTGGCAATACCATCAATATACTGTTTGCCGTCCTCATCATATAACCAAACACCTTTTGCTTTGACAATCGGCAGGTGTTCAGGATGTAATTTATGTTGTGTCAGCGGATGCCATAAATGCTTCCGATCTCTTTCTTTAAAATTCATTATAAGGCTTCAAGTCTTGATTTAAACAATCCTGCATACTTTCTGATGACCTTCTTATCGATCAGTACTTCCTCATCAATTCTACCAATTTCCTCAACAAGTCCCATTTTCTTGATAATATTTTCTGTACTCGGATGCGCTTCCCCATTAAAAATAATTCCGGATACCTCTATACCTCTCCTTCTTAATTCACTCAATGTTAAAAGGGTGTGATTGATGCTTCCCAAATAATGTCTGGACACTACGATCACCTTATAATTACTCTTGATGAGATCTAATATGGTTTCCTGCTTATTCAAGGGAACCAACAAGCCTCCTGCTCCTTCAATAACCAAATGATTCTCAGTATACGGTTCCTTAATCTCTTCAAGGTCGATTTGCATTCCATCAATGACTGCCGCAGCATGAGGGCTCATGGGTGTTTGAAGTGCATAACTATGATCGTGCATGACAGACTTTGAATTGGAGATCAATTCTTCAACACTATGTGTATCGGTATGTTGTAATTCTCCCGCTTGCACGGGCTTCCAGTAATCGGCTTCCAAGGCTTCTGTGACAATGGCTGCTGCCACCGTTTTACCGACATCGGTTCCAATTCCAGTAATAAAATATGTATTCATGAAGCACTTAAAAAAATCTAGACAAAAGTACTCAATAAAAAAAGAATTTCCTGAATCTCGTTATAAGTATTATAGCTGTGAACACAAAACCTGATCCGCTCCTGACCCAAAGGAACCGTCGGGCTCAATATCGCTTTTGCATCGAAATGATGTTCCTTTAATTTCATAGTAACCTCTTTGACTCTTTGAGGTGATGCAATCACGGCACTTTGTATAGGAGAAGCACTATCTATAAAAATATCTTGTAGTTTATATTGGTTGATCATTTTCTTAAAATAAGAAATATTGCTGCTTAAAATTTCTCTTTCTTTTGTGCTCGACAGCATCTCAAGGGCCAATTGTATTGTCAAAACAGTATGCAGGGGCATAGCTGTTGTATAGATAAAAGGTCTTGCAAAATTCACGAGGTATTGCATAAGTACATCATCACCTACAATAGTGGCTCCATGACAACCAAGGGCCTTCCCAAAAGTGTGTATTCTGGCAAAGATAGCAGCCTCTAGTTTTTGGTCAACAACCATACCTTGTCCCTTTGGTCCATATACACCTGTTGCATGAGCTTCATCAACAATCAATTTAAAACTTAAGGTATCAGACAAATGGCATAATTCTTTTAAAGGAGGATGATCCCCGTCCATAGAGTATACCGACTCGACAATAACATATACCTCTCCTTCTGAATTTGTGCCTTTTATTTTTTGTTGTAGATCTCCAAGGTCATTATGTTTAAAACCAAAAGCTTTCGCATGAGACAACCTGATGCCATCCCTTATAGAAGCATGAGAAAATTCATCATAAAAAATCCGGTCTCCCCTTTGGGGAACCGAAGACAGTAATCCTATATTGGCGTCATAGCCGGAATTAAAAAGTAAGGCTCCTTCAGAATGGAAGAATTCAGCCAGTTCAGCCTCCAGGGCTTCATGAAAAGAGAAGTTACCCGATAACAATCTTGAACCCGTGCTCCCATTATTGGCTTGACTGGTTTTTAACTTATCCAGGACAAGGTCAAACAGGTGTTCATTTCTTGAAAACCCGAGATAGTCATTCGAGGAAAAATCAATTAGATCAGTTTGGGCAGGAAGACTTCTCAAACTACCACTCAGGCGACGCCCTTCTAATTTATCAAGCAGTTTTGAAGGAAATTTCATATGGCTAAAATAAAAAAAAACGAGTAAACACTCGTTTTTTAAATCATTTTAAGCTTGCCCCGTAGGCCCAAAATTCAAGGGAATAGGAGGTTGCTCATAATCTTTAATTTCACCATTGTTTGCTTCAAAACGGCTTATGTTTTCAGCTAAAGCTTTGGCTAATCTCTTAGCATGTTGGGGTGTTAAAATAATTCTTGATTTTACCTTTGATTTGGGTGAACCCGGCATGACATTGATAAAATCGACAACAAATTCTGAAATAGAATGGTTGATAATGGCAAGGTTGGCATAAGTACCATCCGCCGTTTTCTCATCTATCTCAATATTTAACTGATTCTGTTTTGCTTCTTTTGACATGGCTGATATTTTTATAAAAAAAAGGCACGATATATCGTGCCTTTATTGTTATCCTTCTAATTCATCTTTTGAACCAACGATGATATGATCGTATTCTCTCATTCCTGTTCCTGCAGGAATTCTTTTACCAACAATCACATTCTCTTTCAATCCTTCAAGATAATCTTCTTTACCACTTACGGCAGCCTCATTCAATACTTTGGTCGTTTCCTGGAACGACGCAGCAGAAATAAATGATTTCGTTTGAAGTGAAGCACGCGTAATACCCTGTAAAATTGGTTCCGCCGTAGCTGGAATGGCATCACGTGCATCCATCAGGTTCTTGTCATTTCTTCTTAAAATAGAATTCTCATCTCTCAATGCTCGGGCCGATACAATCTGTCCGGCATTGAAATTATCAGAATCACCTGCATCTTCAATGACTTTTAGTCCGTAAATATTATCGTTGATTTCCATGAAATCATTCTTGTGTATCAATTGGTTTTCAAGGAAAATAGTATCACCTGAATCAATCACTTTAACTTTACGCATCATCTGTCTTACAACAACTTCAAAATGCTTGTCATTGATCTTTACACCTTGTAGTCGGTAGACTTCCTGAATCTCATTCACCAAATATTCCTGAACCTTTGCAGGTCCCATTATATTCAATATATCAGTTGGTGTTGTTGCTCCATCTGATAAAGACATGCCTGCTTTTACAAAGTCATTTTCCTGTACAAGGATCTGGTTAGATAATTTCACCAAATACTTTTTAACATCACCAAGTTTGGACTCAACAATAATCTCTCTATTTCCTCTTTTGATCTTGCCAAATGAAATCACACCGTCAATCTCAGAAACTACCGCTGGATTCGATGGGTTTCTCGCTTCAAATAATTCTGTTACCCTTGGAAGACCACCTGTAATATCACCTGCTTTACCAGACTTACGTGGGATCTTAACTAAAATCTGACCAGGCTCAATTTTCTGACCTTCTTCAATCAATAAGTGAGCACCTACTGGCAAAGAGTAAGATCTTTGTGTTTCTCCTTTTTTCGTTTGCACGTGCAAGGTTGGG
>CBDULU010000179.1:0-5044 GCA_965368155.1 uncultured Flavobacteriaceae bacterium | reverse complement strand
ATAAACTGCAATACGGCCATTTGGGCGGTTGCATCCTGACAAGCTATTCTATCTGGAGCAAAATCAACGTAATCAACACCTCTTTTAAAGGATTCTTTGGGAAGACCATCCCATAAATGATTGTATAATATTTTTTCAGATAAAGTTAAAGGTCGTCCAACAATGTTTCTAGCGCTATCAACACGGTCCGCCATTCTTTCGTAAACCTTTTTTATCATATCAACATCAAATGCCATAATCTTAAATTAATTTATTCTGGTTAAAATTTTTCGTCCCCAAAAATACGAAATATAAAAATGATTTTATAAAATATTCAACGAAATTAGCCTCATATTTATTTATCTGCAGTCAGTCGTTTAAAATTCTGGAATTCATTAAAATTAAGACGAAATATCTATGCTAAATTGCGGAATTGACAAAAGAAAAAGTAAGCCAATAAGCCGGATTCTGTTATCCTGCCAAAGGCAGGACTCCTATCATTTATCTGGGCTACAAATTACTTTGCAACTCTAGCTGCTCACCCCTTGAAATCGAACGAGTAGTTCTCTCCCGACGAATCGGATCTCCAATGTACATAGCATTGCACCGCATAGAGTTTACCTGGTTTCACTACAGCCGAACTGTACATACTTTCTGTTGCACTTGTCCTATCACGCCGAAACGTGATGACGGATGTTATCCGCTATGCTACTCTATGGTGTCCGGACTTTCCTCCACGCTAATGAAAGCGCAGCGATAAGATGGCTTACTTTTATTTTTGCAAAAGTAGTTGATATAAGCTTTAAAAAAAAATCCCACTCTTGTAAACAAAAGTGGGAAAATTGCTATGAAAAAGAATATTACTATTAAAAGTAATATAAATAAGACTGTAAAAATACAATATTTACATCAAAATCCTAATCTAATTGAAATTTTATTTATTAAATTTTTTTATGGGGTAAAATCATAAAAAAACCCACTCCGTAAAGAGTGGGAAAATTGCTATGAAAAAGAAAAAGTTACTGAATTTAAAAATCCAGCAAAACAAATATAACGAAATTTTCCCTAAAAAAATTCATTATCCTCAAAATACTTCTTTATAAGAAATTGATTCTTGCGAAGTTATGAGAACATGTCTTTTACTTTTTCAAAAAAAGATTTCTCCGAAACAGATGGATTCGGGATGAAATTTTCATGATTTTGAACACTTTCAAAGAAGGCTCGTTGATCTTTTGATAGTTTTTTAGGAGTCCATACATTCAGATGGACCAATAAATCACCATTACCATATCTGTCAAGACTCGGCAGACCTTTACCTCTTAAACGGAGAATTTTGCCGCTTTGAGTGCCCTCTTCAATTTTAATTCTAACTTTTCCTGTTAGTGTATCTATTTCCTTACTTGATCCCAGGACTGCTTCCGCAAAACTAATATAAAGATCATAATGCAAATTAGTGCCTTCTCGCTTTAACTTCTCATGCTGTACTTCCTGAATCACCACTAGAATATCTCCTGGAATACCATCACCCGGGGCTTCATTTCCCTTTCCTGATACTTTGAGTTGAACTCCGTCAGTAACTCCTGCCGGAATGTCGATTTCCACCGTTTCCTCACGCGTGATCAAACCGTTGATATCCGCTCCTTTGGGCCTGTGATTTACCACCTTACCAGCTCCTTTACAAGTAGGACAGGTAGTAGCTGTTTGCATTCTACCAAGAATGGTATTGGTAACTCTCATAACACTTCCCTGACCGTTACAGGCAGTACATGTACTATAAGTAACACCTTCAGCTTTTATCTGACGCTTTACCTTAACCTTTTTACTAACCCCATTTAGGATATCCTTTAATTCGAGTTTTACACGGATTCTGAGATTGCTTCCCTTTACCCGGGCTTGTCTGGAACCTCCTCCAAAACCTCCTCCGAAACCACCACCAAAGTGACCTCCAAAAATATCACCAAATTGACTAAAGATATCATCCATGTTCATACCTCCAAATCCGCCACCTGCGCCGCCATTTTCGAATGCGGCATGACCATACTGGTCATATTTGGCCTTTTTGTCAGCATTGCTTAAAATCTCATAAGCTTCTGCCGCCTCTTTGAATCTCTCTTCAGCCTGCTTATCTCCTGGATTCTTATCTGGATGATTCTCTACTGCTTTCTTCCGGTAGGCTTTTTTTATTTCGTTTGCTGTAGCATTTTTAGCTACCCCAAGTATGTCGTAATAATCTTGTTTCACAAATGATCGTTTTAAATTATTAGATACGCTTAATTACCCAGGACTACCTTCGGATAACGAATGATGGTTTCTCCCAGTTTATAGCCTTTCTCGACGGTATCAATTATTTTACCTTTTAGTTTTTTTGACGGTGCCGGAATCTGAGTAATGGCTTCGTGTATCTCAGCATCAAAAGTATCACCTTGCTTTACCTCCATCTCCTTCAATCCCTTTTGGCTTAAAGTATTTTTGAATTTATTATAAATTAATTGCATCCCTTGCATAAGGGCTTCATCAGAAGATTTTTCGATTTCCTTCAGGCCTCTTTCAAAATCATCCAGAATTGGCAAAAGGACTGTCATCAACTCCTTATTCGCAGTACTGAATAACTCGATTCTTTCTTTGGACGTTCTCTTTTTATAATTTTCAAATTCAGCAAAAAGCCTTAGAAAATTGTTTCGTTCCTTTTCCACCTCCGCTTTAAGCAAGTCATTTTCAGATTCAACAGGCTCATTTTCAGTATTTTCAGAACTCTCTACACTTTCTTCAGCTGCCTCCAAATTCTCGTTTTCCACTTCCTGATTGGAAATATCTTTTTCCATTTCTTTATCTTTATATTCTTGATCGCTCATATTAATTCAATTTTATCCTCTTACCCCTAGTAAGCAAATTACTTGCCAAGTGTTTAATTGTGTCATATTGTCACAAAACTAAAAAGTTAATCTAAAGTTTCTTCTAAAAAGTATTTTCTATTCTTTCGATCTTTGCACCCAGAGAACGCAGACGTTCATCTATATTTTCATAACCCCGATCAATCTGATCTATATTGTGAATAATGCTCGTTCCTTTAGCCGATAAGGCCGCTATTAGTAAAGAAATACCAGCTCTGATATCTGGTGAACTCATGGTTGTTGCCTTAAGGCTTGACTCATGATTCATCCCTATAACAGTTGCTCTGTGAGGGTCACATAAGATGACTTTAGCCCCCATATCAATCAATTTATCGACAAAGAACAACCTGCTTTCGAACATTTTCTGATGGATTAAGACACTCCCTTTGGCTTGTGTTGCCACAACCAAAACAATACTTAATAAGTCAGGTGTAAAACCTGGCCAAGGAGCATCGGATACTGTAAGTATCGAACCATCCAGGTAGCCCTGGATCTCATAACTTTCCTGTGCAGGGATGTAAATATCATCATTAACCTGCTCCAGTTTAATCCCTAATTTTCTAAATACATTTGGGATAAGACCAAGATCTTTCCAGCTTACGTTTTTTATCGTCAATTCAGATCTGGTCATCGCGGCTACTCCAATCCAGCTTCCAATCTCTATCATATCAGGTAACACGCGATGTTCGCAACCACCAAGTTCTGATACTCCATGTATGATCAATCTGTTAGAGCCGATTCCGTCTATAACTGCTCCCATACTTACCAACATTTTACACAATTGCTGTATATAAGGTTCACAGGCGGCATTGTAAACAATGGTCTCTCCTTTTGCCAGAACAGCAGCCATTAAAATATTTGCCGTACCCGTTACCGACGCCTCATCAAGCAACATTTCAGTTCCATGTAATTCGTCAGCTTCAACACCATAAAAGGACTCTTCTCTATTGTATCTGAATTTGGCTCCAAGTTTAATAAAACCTTCAAAATGCGTATCAAGTCTTCTTCGACCAATTTTATCACCCCCCGGTCTTGGAATATATCCTTTTCCAAATCTCGTAAGCAAAGGACCTACGATCATAATGGAGCCTCGCAGTGAACTTCCATCTTTTTTAAACTCAAGAGACTCTAAATATTTTAAATTGATCTCATCTGCCTGAAAAGTATAGGTGTTTCTATCGAGCTTTTCAATTTTTACACCCAACTCTCCCAATATGAAGATTAGCGTGTTTACATCTCTAATGTCAGGTATATTGCTAATAGTGATTTTAGATGCGGTTAACAGTGTAGCACAGATGATTTGCAGTGCCTCGTTCTTGGCACCCTGAGGAACAATTTCACCATTTAAACGATGTCCTCCTTCAATTTTAAATATTGACATTAGCGAAGTTTATATTATAGGAATTATCTTTTTCTAAAGTTCTTTTTACCTTGTTTTTGATTGGATTTCTGAAAAGTTTTTGTTGGTTTCTTTCTCAATAAATCTTTAGAATCTGATAAAGTTTCCTTGTCCGTCAGAACCAAAGCTCCTCCTGACAATTCACTTAAATGACTAAAGATCACCTCATCATCAACAGTATCCTTATTCCAATTCAGATAGCATTTTTTCATATGGTTGGCGATGGTATACACCAATGCTTCTTTCATTTCACCTTCCTCCCAGGTAAGTGCGGTATCGATCATGATCTGAATGTTATTACCGTAGAATCTGTATTTGGAAGCTGATCTTGGGTAATCCATTGATTCCGGCTTGGCCTGCAAGACCTCTCTTTCCGGTTTTGGATAAGGTGTATCTACGTCCAGGTTATAATCAGACATAATAAACAATTGATCCCATAATTTATGCTGAAAATCCGGTACATCTCTTAGATGCGGCTGCATATTTCCCATGACATGTACGATGGCCTTTGCCATGGTATTTCTTACTTCTCTATCTTCCAATTTGATACAATGATTGACAAGCTTTTGAATGTGCCTGCCATACTCAGGTATGATCAAATGTTCCCTATCCGAATTATATTCTAAATCCATTTCTTAGATTCTTTAAATCAACTTTTAATTAAAATTTTATCTTGCTGCAAAGTAACAATTATTTTGATGACCAAAGCAACGATTTAACCAATAATCTTCAACTTCGCAAATTGCAGTAATAACTTCTTCGTATCGCCTGAATC
>CBDULU010000178.1:0-5049 GCA_965368155.1 uncultured Flavobacteriaceae bacterium | reverse complement strand
GATGGAACTAAAATTCCAATCTCTTTGGTTTATAAAAAAGGAGTAGAGAGAACCTTAAACACGCCCTTGTTGCTTTATTCTTACGGCTCCTATGGAAGTAGTTCCGATCCGTATTTTTCATCAAGTAGATTGAGTCTTTTAGACCGCGGATTTGTATATGCCATTGCACATATTAGAGGAGGTCAGGAAATGGGAAGATATTGGTATGAAGATGGAAAACTTTTAAAAAAGAAGAACACTTTTACTGATTTTATCAATGCAGGAGAGTTTTTGGTTCAAGAAGGTTATACCAGTGCTGATCACTTGTATGCCCTTGGAGGATCTGCTGGAGGTTTGCTCATGGGTGCAATTACAAATATGAAGCCGGATCTTTGGAACGGCGTTGTAGCTGCGGTCCCTTTTGTAGATGTAGTGACTACTATGCTGGATGAAACTATACCATTGACAACTTTTGAATTTGACGAATGGGGTAATCCGAAAATTGAGGAATATTATCACTATATGAAATCCTACTCACCTTACGATAATGTTGAAGCGAAAGATTATCCAAATATTTTAATAACCACAGGTTATTGGGATAGCCAGGTGCAGTATTGGGAACCCGCTAAATGGATTGCAAAACTTCGTGAGTTAAAAACAGACGATAATTTATTATTGATGGACTGTAATATGGATGTGGGTCATGGTGGTGCTTCAGGAAGGTTTGAGAGATATAAAAGAGAAGCTTTGATTTATTCTTTTATGTTGGATTTGGAAAATATCCAAGAATAGTAACTTAAAACTTATAATAGAGGAGAATTTTTTCTTTAATTGAAGAGTTCCCAACAAAGGTGGTAATTTGTTTTTTTGATAGTTAAATACTTCAGAAAGAAATTATTATTGTGATGAACTAGTGTATGGGTTTAATCCATTGAATTCATTTATTCCTTTCGGAAATTTATCTGAGGCTTTCGGACATTTATTTTGTGGTTTCGTCCAAGAACGTTTTATAATCCCGATAGAAAACCTTTATTTGGATCAATAATCCATTAAATCTCAAAACATGAACAAGTACTTAGCATTATTGATCATTTTACTCTTTGTCAATTGTAAGAATGATAAATCCAGTAAGGAAACATCAAATGCTGCAAATAAAATCTCTTTTGGTCAAATAGATAGTTTATATTCCGAAACATTAGGTGAATCAAGAAAGATATGGGTTCATATTCCAGCAGGAGCTGATGATGCTACATTTAGTACTAAGAAATATCCGGTATTGTATTTATTAGACGGTCCGGGCCATTTTTACTCTGTAGCTGGAATGATAAAACAGTTGAGTACGACAAATGGTAATACGATTGTTCCGCAAATGATAGTTGTGGCAATTCCGAATACAAACAGAACAAGAGATTTGACCCCAACACATGCAGACAGTAGTCCATTTGATGATGATGCTGCCTGGTTAAAAGATTCAGGAGGTGGAGAGGCTTTCACCGATTTTATTGAAAAAGAACTCATTCCTTATATAGATAAAAAGTACCCAACATCTCCATATAGAACTTATGTTGGCCATTCATTTGGTGGATTGATGGTGATCAATACGTTGATTTCAAGACCTGAGTTATTCAGTAATTATGTCGCGATAGATCCAAGTATTTGGTGGGATGATCAGGCTTTATTAAAGAAGGCCAAATCGCAGTTTGAAGAGATTGAATTCAAAAATAAATCACTTTTTGTAGGAATAGCCAATACCTTACCTGATAATGCAGATATAACTTCAATTGAAAGTGATACATCCAAGACAACGATTCATATAAGATCAATACTGGATTTCGTAAAAACAGGTGATAAATACGATGATAACGGATTGTTATTAGGTTGGAAGTATTATCCGGATGATGATCATGGAAGTGTTCCGTTGATCACAGAATACGATGCTTTGCGATTTCTTTTCCCTTGGTATAGGTTTAAGGAAATCAATGCGTTTTTTGATACTGAAAATAAGGCATCAGGAGATGATTTGGTCAATGCTATTGAAACCCATTACAAAACAATTTCTAATAATTTTGGATATGAAGTAATTCCAGATGAAGAAATGGTCAATAGTCTAGGTTATGGATTTATGCAAAGTGAAAAATTAGATCTTTCTTTTGCCGCTTTTGACCTAAATATTAAAAACTATCCCAACAGCTCAAATGTATATGATTCTATGGGTGATTACTTTCTGGCGACTAAAGATTCATTAAAGGCACTGGAATCATTTGAAAAAGCACTCCAGGTCGGGCCAAATGATTTCTCTCAGGAAAAGATAGACATGCTGAAGTCAAAAGGGGAATAATGTATACATTTTCGGATACTGGTTTTTAATTTTTTGAAACCCAATTCTATCTCACTCAGAGTTGATTTGTATAAAATTTCGCTCAGAAATTATTGTTATCTAGTTACTAAAATGTATAATTATGAAAAATATACAAAAAGTTTTCATTACCGGTGTTACAGGAAAACAAGGAGGAGCGGTTGCCAGAAACCTGATCAATTCAGGAATTGAACTTATTGGTCTTACCAGAAGCAAAGATTCGGCAAAAGCCGTTGAACTGCAAAAATCAGGAGTAAATATCATTGAAGGAGATATGGATAAGCCTGACTCCTTTAGTAGCTTTTTGGAGGATATTGATGTCTTTTTTTTGGTTCAGGCCTTTGAGCAGGGTGCAAAAAGTGAGATCGAACAGGCTAAGAAGATCATTGATTTGGCTTTCGATAAAGGAGTCAATCACTTGGTTTATTCCTCGGTAATGGGAGCTGATTTAAACACAGGTATCCCTCACTTCGATAGTAAGTATGTGATTGAGAAATATATTCATCTAAAAGGAATTGACTACACAATTCTAAGGCCGGCCTCCTTTAATGAAAATTATTTGAATCCAGAAGTACTGAAAAGATTAAGAAAAGGGAAGCTTGTGACTCCATTGAATAATAATGTTATACAACAATTGATCAGTACAGAAGATGTTGGAAAAATAGCAAGTCAGGTTATCCAAAAAGCTTCAAAATACAAAAACAGAACAATTTCTATCGCTACTGATGAGAAATCGATAATTGATCAGGCAAAGTGCCTTTCAGAAGGCTTGAATACGCCAATTAGCTATCAAAAATTACCTGGAATTTTCACTTTGCTGTTTATGGGTAAGGATCTGTATAAGATGTTTGCTTATATGAACAATAATAACTTTGTTGTGGTTGAGAGTATTGATGAGATTAAAAAAGAGTTTGAAGGTCTTGGCGATTTAGACCAGTGGATTCATAGCAGTTTTAAAAGTCATTTTTGAGTCATCATACAAATTGGTTTGAATTATTTTAAATCCTAACCGGTATTGGTTACGCTGCAGTTTTTAATTAACTTTGATTTAAACGGAATAACTTCCTACTCATTAAGAAAGAAATAATCTAAAGACCATGACCAAAGAACAAAGAAAAAGACCAAGAGTCATTACTTTTCTTTTGCGCATATCTTTAGTTTTAGTTGTCCTTCTGATCATTGTTGCTGGATCCTTGTTGGTTTATCTTAATATGAAGAAAAACGATATAAGCGAAGACCTTTTGAATTCGGTGAACAAGGAATTAAAAGGGGACTTTTCGGTTGGTAGCATTTCTTTAGGATCCCTGTTAAGCTATCCAAATCTCCAGATTTCGATCAACGGATTAAAATTTTACGCTCCTTCAGGTCCTAATACCCATGGAGAGCTGATTTTGGAGGTTAAAACTGTTAGACTTCAGGCTGATCTAAGCGATGTCTTATCTAAAAAAATTCAAATTGACAATGTATATGTCAAAGAGGCACAACTTTTTATTGAGCGCGACAGTTTAGAAAATATGGTCATCTCTGAAGGGTTCCAAACTATAGATCCAAAAGTAAAAGAATCTGATTCTATAAATTTATCAATACACATCAATAATATTCTTATTGAGGATTCTCAGGTCTTGATCCTGGACCGACCAACTATGGTGCAATTGCCTTTTAATTTAAGGCAGGTCAAAGGAACTTTTGAATTGGAAAATGACCTCATTCAAGGAGTGGCAGACATTGATTTGGATTCAATACATTTCGCGGAAACGGAGGCTTTAATGATCAACGGACTTCCAATTCGGCTTTCTACCTCATATACTGTTGATATTAGTAAGGACAGGGTAAAGGTTAAAGGGAGGCAGCTTCTTATTGATGATGAACCTTACCGTTTTGATTATGATTATGACTATACTGAGAAGTCATCAATGGATTTGCAGATGAGTTCAGGTGATGAAGGCGTAAATCTTGCAACACTTTTTATCGAAGAGGTCGATACGATTAAGGATGATAAAGCAATAGATCTCATGGGTCAGGGAGAGTTTAAGACTGATTTACATTGGAATACTGATTCAGAGAAGCCTTTTTTTGAGGCTTTGGAAGCGGGTTTCACACTTGAAGGAAGAGATCTATGGATTTATGGAATTGACCTTGATGCTGTCATTGAGAAATTTAAAAGAAGTCAAAAATTTAATTTGGCCGATGTAGGAGCGGTAATGTTCGCCGGCCCGGCTGGACTGGCAGTCACCAAGGGTTCCGATTTTGCCAGGCTTGCCTTTACAAAAGCAGGTGATTCAACTGAGGTTAAACATTTTCTCGCTGAATGGAAAATGGAGAATGGAATTTTAACCACCCAGGATGTAGCGCTTAGCACGAATAAAAATCTCGTTTCAACCGATGGCTGGTATAACATTCAAAACGACAGTCTAGATTTTAAGGTTTCAGTTTTAGACAAACGCGGTTGTGATTTGGTAGGGCAGCGAATCTATGGCAAGGCATTGGATCCGGAATATGGGAAAGTTAAACTGCTCAAAACCTTTTTGGGACCCGTCAAGAATTTTTTTAGAAATATTGGCATCGCTAAATGTGATACAATTTACGCCGGCAAGGTTGATCATCCAATCAAGTGAAGGGGTGACTTAAGTGAGGGGGTGACTTAAGTCACCCCCGCACTCCGCATCAAGTAAAAAGACCATTCCATTCACAAACACCTGATATAGAGTAATTAT
>CBDULU010000177.1:0-5059 GCA_965368155.1 uncultured Flavobacteriaceae bacterium | reverse complement strand
CGGATCATGTTGCAGTTAAGGACGTTGCTTCGGCAATTATTCCTAGACTTATAAGGGACAAGGTAAATACGATTGAAAAGTCGCTCATGATGGATTTTGGCATACGAAAGCCAAAAATTGCGCTTTTGGGAATAAATCCGCATAGTGGTGATAATGGGGTAATAGGAAAAGAAGATGATGAGGTTTTGAAACCTGTTATCCAGGAAATGGCGAACAATGGTCATTTGGTCTACGGACCTTATTCGGCCGATAGTTTTTTTGGCTCTGACGGATATAAGAAATTCGATGCTATTTTAGCTGCCTACCACGACCAAGGTCTTATTCCGTTCAAAACCTTGTCTTTTGGAAAAGGGGTGAATTTTACGGCAGGATTGGACAAAATACGAACGTCCCCGGATCATGGAACGGCTTTTGAGATCGCAGGTAAAGGTGAGGCTGAGTTCTCTTCTTTTAAGGAAGCTATCTTTATGGCTATCAATTTGTTTAAGTCAAGAGAGGAATATAAAAGCTTGATTGAAGATAAACTTGAAATTCAGAAAGAAAAGAAAAAACAATATTCTAAATAAATTGTTTTTAAATACTTAAATTTTTGTCTATCTTTGCGCGCTCAAATTTATGTTCAGATGAAATTGTCAAATGATTTTGTGTTGTCGTTTTTTGGTTTAAAAGAGGGGAATCACAAATTTGAATATAAAATTGATAAACAGTTCTTTGAGTCATTTAAATACGATGAATTTTTAGATGCTGATTTCACGGTGGCACTTGGTTTTAATAAAAAGAGCACCTTAATGGAATTGCAATTTGAAAGTCAGGGTAGAGGTACTGTCGCATGCGATGTGACAAATGAACCTTTTGACCTTTCCATGGAAGGGAGCCTTGATCTTGTCGTTAAGTTCGGAGAGGAATTTAATGATGATCATGAGGAAGTCTTGATCTTACCTCACGGAGAACACCAATTGGATCTTTCTCAATATATTTATGAAATGATCGTTTTGGCTGTTCCACTGAAAAAAATACATCCAGGGATTGTTGATGGTTCCTTGAAATCGGACATTTTAAATAAACTTGAAGAGTTAAGTCCAGGAAAGAATAAAGAAATAGATGAAATTGATCCCCGTTGGGAAGATTTGAAAAAATTACTAATAGATAAAAATAAGTAGAGATGGCACATCCTAAAAGAAAAACGTCAAAATCAAGAAGAGATAAAAGAAGAACGCACTATAAGGCGGTTGCTCCTCAAATTGCGAAAGATCCTACGACTGGCGAAGCTCATTTATACCACCGTGCCCATTGGCATGAAGGGAAACTTTACTATAGAGGTCAGGTTTTAATTGATGCACAAGAAAATAAGGCATAATCAAATTTTTTGATTTTTATGCTAAAACCCTCATTTTTGAGGGTTTTTTTGTTGATATGAAGTCAAAATAGCCAAAAAATGTTTTTATTTGATGAAATTGCCCACTTAATTTTATTACTTTTGGGCACTGTTTTATTAATTATAGAATCTATTTTTTATCATAAAACAGCAAATAAATAGACATGAATAGAGTTACTGCTGCGATAACCGCTGTCGGGAAATATGTTCCTGATTATATCCTTACTAACAAGGAATTGGAAACGATGGTTGAGACCAATGATGAATGGATTGTTTCAAGGACAGGGATAAAAGAAAGAAGAATTTTGAAGGAAGAAGGTAAAGGAACCTCTTTTCTTGCTATTAAATCTGCAGAAGACCTTATGGCCAAAACCAACCTCGATCCTAAGGAGATTGAATTGGTTATTTTATGTACGGCAACCCGGGATATGCAAGCAGCATCAACAGGATCATACGTCGCTTCTGAAATCGGAGCTGTGAATGCCTTTGCATTTGATTTAGATTCGGCTTGTTCCAGCTTTTTATATGGTTTATCTGTTGCTGCCAGTTATATTGAATCTGGCCGGTATAAAAAAATATTACTTATTGGAGCTGATAAGAATTCTTCAATGATCGATTATACAGACCGAGCCACTTGTATCATTTTTGGAGATGGAGCTGGAGCGGTATTGATTGAACCTACTACTGACGGGAATGGATTGCAGGATGAATTGATGAGATCCGATGGATCGGGAAGAGAATTTTTGAATGTTGCTGCAGGAGGGTCTGTCATGCCGGCCACTGAGGAGACTATTGCAAACCGATTGCATTTCGCAAGACAGGATGGTCAGACGGTATTCAAAAATGCTGTTTTTAATATGGCTGATGTATGTGAAAAAATCCTGGAGAAAAATAATCTCAAGAATGAAGATGTCAATTGGTTGGCAGCGCATCAGGCCAATAAGCGCATCGTGGAGGCAACAGCACGAAGGATGAAATTAGATCCTTCTCAAGTAATGTTGAATATTCAAAATTACGGAAATACGACTTCAGCTACTTTACCATTACTCTTGGCTGATTATGAGAGCCAGCTTAAAAAAGGGGACAATATCATATTCGCTGCCTTTGGCGGAGGATTTTCATGGGGTTCAATTTATTTTAAGTGGTGTTATAATTCATAAATATATTCTAAACTTAACATTATGGAATTAAAAGAAATTCAAAATTTAATTAAGTTCGTCGCTAAATCTGGCGCCAATGAAGTAAAGTTGGAGATGGGTGATATCAAGATTACTATCAAGACAGGAGCTCAAAGGCATGAAACTAATTATTTTCAACAAACTTCGCCCGTTTCAATGCCTGTTCAAGTACCAGCAGAGACACAGCCAAGCCCGGTTGCAAGTGAATCTGCACCAACTGAAGATACCGGAGCTGATGACACTTCAAAATATATTGTGATCAAATCACCAATTATTGGAACTTTATATAGAAAACCTGCACCAGATAAACCACTTTTTGTAAAAGTTGGAGATACCATAGAAGCAGGAGATACTGTTTGTATTATTGAGGCGATGAAACTATTTAATGAGGTAGAATCAGAAGTTTCCGGTAAGATCGTAAAGATATTGGTAGAAGATTCATCACCAGTTGAATTTGATCAACCTTTATTCTTGATCGACCCTTCCTAGAATTTAGTGATCATATTTGGGATGAGTAATTTCCTTTTTTGATTGATTCAGTATTAATGTAATTTAATAAAATTATGTTTAAAAAAATATTAATAGCGAACCGAGGAGAAATTGCGCTTCGTATTATACGAACTTGTCGCGAGATGGGAATCAGTTCAGTAGCAGTATATTCAACTGCAGATGCAGAAAGCTTGCATGTGCGTTTCGCAGATGAAGCGGTTTGTATAGGACCACCCTCAAGTACAGACTCGTACTTAAAAATATCTAACATTATTGCGGCGGCTGAAATCACAAATGCGGATGCTATTCATCCGGGTTATGGTTTTTTATCAGAAAATGCCCGTTTTTCAAAAATATGTGAAGAACATGGTATAAAATTCATTGGTGCTTCCGAAGAAATGATCAACCTCATGGGTGATAAGGCTTCAGCTAAAGCAACCATGAAAAAAGCCGGAGTTCCTACCGTACCCGGTTCTGATGGAATTTTGCCATCTCTTACTGTTGCAAAAAAAACAGCCAAGGAAATTGGTTATCCAGTGATGCTCAAGGCCACTGCCGGTGGAGGAGGTAAAGGTATGCGAGCGGTATGGAAACCTGAAGATTTGCAAGATGCGTGGGATTCAGCCAGACAAGAGTCTAAAGCTGCATTTGGGAATGATGGTATGTATATGGAAAAGCTTATCGAAGAACCAAGACATATTGAAATTCAAATTGTAGGTGATTCAAGAGGTCGTGCCTGTCATTTGTCTGAAAGAGATTGTTCAGTTCAAAGAAGGCATCAAAAACTTACAGAAGAGACACCATCTCCGTTTATGACAGACGAACTCAGAGAAAAAATGGGTCAAGCTGCTGTGTTGGCGTCTGAATTTATAAAGTATGAAGGTGCCGGTACGATTGAATTCTTGGTTGACAAACACAGGAATTTCTATTTTATGGAAATGAACACAAGGATTCAGGTAGAACACCCTATTACAGAGCAGGTCATAGCAAATTTTGATCTTATCTGCGAACAAATCAAAGTAGCGGCTGGAGTGCCAATTATAGGAATCAATTATTATCCTACCCAACACGCTATTGAATGCAGGATCAATGCGGAAGATCCTATGAACGGATTCAGGCCTTCTCCAGGAACGATCACGATTTTTCATGCCCCGGGAGGTCATGGAGTAAGATTAGACACTCACGTGTATGCGGGATATACAATTCCGCCCAACTATGATTCAATGATCGCTAAGCTAATTGTTACGGCACAGACCAGAGAAGAAGCCATCGCAAAAATGAGAAGGGCTCTTGATGAATTTGTGATTGAAGGGATTAAAACAACCATTCCATTTCACAGACAGTTAATGGAAGACCCTGATTATGTAGCAGGTAATTATACGACTGCTTTTATGGATACTTTCGTGATGCAACAAGAGTAGTAACTAACAATTTATAAGTAAAATAAAAAAAGATATGAGGTACTCATATCTTTTTTTTTACTTTTATATCTATTTGTTTGTAGAATTGGTTTTTTAATTCCAATTTGTAACTTCAAATTATAATTTTAAAATAGATCTGATGAAAGAAGGGAACCTTAAAATTGATGGAATAGATAAACTGATCCTAAATCAACTCATGGAAGATGCCAGAACCCCCATCCTTAGTATAGCAAGAGAAGTGGGTATTTCGGGAGCTGCGATTCATCAAAGACTGAGAAAATTAGAGGCATCAGGATTGATCTCCGGTTCAAAATTCGTGATCAATCCAAAGATATTGGGGTATAAAACACTCGCTTTTGTAGGAATTTTTCTCGATAGTTCAAGCAAATATAAAGAAGCTACCAAAAGGCTTAAGGAAATCGATGAAGTCATTGAAAGTCACTATACTACAGGTAACTACGCCATATTTGTTAAAATTTTATGCCGAGATAACGAACATTTGATGCAAGTTTTGAATCATGAGATCCAGAATATAAAAGGTGTCGCACGCACGGAAACCTTTATTTCACTGGATCAGCAGATCGACAGGCAGATGA
>CBDULU010000176.1:0-5060 GCA_965368155.1 uncultured Flavobacteriaceae bacterium | reverse complement strand
AAGTCGCGTTAAAAGAAGAGGAAAGATCAGGGTCGGGTTTTACGAACAGGCAGGGCCTTTTACCTTTAGAAACAAGGATAGTGTTTTGGTTGGATACGGAATTGATCTCGCACACCAATTGGCGGATGATCTGGACGTAAGTATAGAGTTTGTGCCTATTGTTCCGGGAAAACTTGTTTAACAAATGAACGCTGACCACTATGATATTGTAATGTCTGATATCTTTCTTTCCAGTCGTTATGCTGAGGAGTTGGAATTATCAAACCCTATTTAAATGTTTCGCTTGCCTTACTCACTAGGCAAGAAAACAAAATGTTCGACAGTTTTGATATTACCTCTAAACTTGACACTTTTACCATATCATACATTGAAAGAAAAGAGATCGCTAAAGAATTTTTATCCTATTTCCCTAAGGGGGGAGCTTCCCCTGTTGCACAGATGAAGGATTTCTTCGAACGTGACGGAACCATTTCCATAGAAAAGGACAGTAGTAAAATTGATTCAATTGTTTTTGATGCACACCTTACGAGTGCAGAAAGAGCGGCGTCTACAACAGTGCTAAAACCAGGCTATAAGGTAGTAAATCCTCTTCCTTACCACATAAACAATGCTCTGGTTTTTCCTTTATCCAGAGACAACGTATGGCGAAGTTACATAGATAAATGGATTGATTTTAGGAAAAAAGATGGCACGTTTGACAAGATTTACGATCAATGGATTCTTGGAAATCCGCATCGAGAAAAAGAAAAGAAATGGAGTATTCTGGAGAATGTGATCAAACCAAGATTTATGAAAAAAGACAGTGTTTCTATCGATACAATTCCTATATCCCAATAAAATAATTTGGTTTCTTAAAGACCCCTTTCTTTTTGAATATGTTCATAGGCACGTTGCACCTGTCTGAATTTATCTTCAGCTCCTTTGATATGCTCCGGACCCAGGTTCCTTAGCTTATCAGGATGGTATTTTTTCACCATTTTTCTATAGGCCGTTTTTAACTCAGCATCTGATGCAGACTTGTCAATTTCCAATATTTTATAAGAGCTATCCACCTCATTATAAAACATGGCCTTTATCGAACTAAAGTCATTCTGATTTATATTGAGATAACCTGCTATCGTATTGATCTTATGCAATTCATTTTCAGTTACCATTCCATCTGACTTCGCAACCCCAAACAAAAAGTGCAATAATTGAAGTCTTGAAGCATGGTTCATATGCTTGTTAATCTGTAAACATACCTGACGAGTAGAAATCTTATTATTTGCGATGATACCTTTAAAAAGCTTAAAGGCATGATTAGCACGCTCCTGACCATACATACTGATAAAAGAAGACCTTACAAAATCAAGCTCTCGCCTATCAACATCTCCGTCAGACTTAATGACAATCGCCGCCAGTACTAATAAACTGATCTCAAAATCTCCTGATTGAGTCGATTGCTTTTTACTTGTCTTCTTGTTCATAGCAAGAAGCTCACTTTCAGAGAATTCATCCACAAAACTACCAAAAACAAAACCAAGAATACCTCCTATCGGTCCTGCAAAAGTCCATCCCAAACCGGCTCCGAGCCATTTCGAAAAATTTGCCATACACAATTTTTAAAAGCACAAATATACAGGACTACCTACATTTTTAGTATATCACAGGCTTAATATTTTGTGAAATCTCAATTTAACATCATTCTTTTACTTATAAAAATAGTTTTAACCTGTATCAAACATCCTAATTTTGAAAACCGTTTATCCATAAAAAAAGCCCCATATTCTTGTTAACCTTTTGATTCTTTTGACA
Organism: uncultured Flavobacteriaceae bacterium; assembly: GCA_965368155.1. GTDB lineage: Bacteria > Bacteroidota > Bacteroidia > Flavobacteriales > Flavobacteriaceae > Lutimonas. The sequence goes on along the minus strand of CBDULU010000176.1, from coordinate 3,266 downwards.
TTAGTGAGGGGCTAACTTAAGTTAGCCCCTCACTTGATAATATCTTTTCATTGCTTATCTTTGCATTCGTGATAATTTAACTAAAAAAATAAAATTATGTATCCAGAAGAATTGGTAAAACCTATGCGTCAGGAATTAGTGACTGCAGGTTTTGAAGAGTTATATACAGCTACTGACGTGGAAGGGGCTTTGCAAAAAGAAGGAACAACTTTGGTTATGGTGAATTCAGTTTGCGGTTGTGCTGCTGGTACTGCCAGACCAGGTGCAATTGCTTCTTTGCAACTTGATAAAAGACCTGATCATCTCACTACTGTATTTGCCGGTGTAGATGTTGAATCGACAAATAAAGCAAGAGAAATGATGATTCCATTTCCTCCATCATCTCCATCTATCGCCTTGTTTAAGGACGGTCAATTGGTTCATATGCTAGAAAGACATCATATCGAAGGAAGATCGGCTGAAATGATTGCTGCGAACCTTGCCGGCGCCTATGACGAATTTTGTTAATTCATAGTATGAAATTATTTTTTTCTTTACTCGCTTTTCTGGTGATTTACTGTGATGATTCAGGTGATATTACCAAACAGGAAGCTGAAAAAACGGTTATTGATGACCTTAAGGTTGAGATCAAAGCCTTGGCGGAAGCCTCGGTATGTTCTGAGGAGTTTACCTGTTATAATGTTGGTATAGGATCTAAACCCTGCGGTGGATATTGGGAGTATATTATTTACTCAAACTCTATCGATATGGTTAGCTTTCTCACCAAAATTGAAACGCTTAATGAATTGGAAAAAACATATAATGAGAAATATATGATTCTATCTGATTGCGCTATCGCGATGCCACCAAGCAGTATGGACTGTGTTGATGGAAAATGCGTAGGAATTTTTCAATAAGCATTGTAAGGAAATATTATACTAAAAACCTCTTTTAATGAAGAGGTTTTTTTATTTTGCATTATGGATAAAAAACAACTCATCGCCCTAACCACTTCTTTTGTAAAAGAAACTCTTCAAGAGGCCGAGGGAGGTCATGACTGGTTTCATATTGAAAGGGTGCATAACAATGCAAAACTCATCGCAGAAGGTGAAAATGTCGACCTTTTTATCGTTGAATTAGGAGCGCTTTTACATGATATTGCTGATGCTAAGTTTCATAGTGGAGATGAAAGTATTGGTCCAAAAAAAGCTGCTGCTTTTTTAAGAGGTCTCAAAGTAGAGGAAGAAATTGTTGAACATATTGAAAATATCATTCGTTATATTTCATTTAAAACAAGTCTGGATGGAAAAGACGCTAATAAATTTCAATCCGAGGAACTCAAAGTGATACAAGATGCTGACAGATTGGATGCCATTGGAGCCATTGGCATCGCCAGAGCTTTCAATTATGGAGGCTTTAAAAATAGATCATTATATGACCCTGATATCAAACCGACTCTTCATCAAGATAAGGAGAGTTATAAAAATAGCAAGGCACCAACCATTAATCATTTCTATGAAAAGCTATTGTTGCTGAAAGACAAAATGAATACAAAAACTGCTCAAAAAATTGCCGTAAAAAGGCATCAATTCATGGAGTTATACCTTGAGCAATTCTATGATGAATGGAATGGTAAAACTTAATGATTCACCACTGATTTCTTGTAATTTATTTAGAAATTTGGTTTTCTTTTTTCCAAAAAAGCACTAGTTCCTTCTTCGAAATCTGCTGTACCAAAGCAATCTCCAAAGGCTTTAATTTCAACCTCAAAACCGTTTAACGACTCATCATAATTAGCATTTATGGCCTTTATGGCAGCACTTATGGCCATTGGTGAATTCCTTGCAATTTTATTCCCAAGGTCTTCACAAAATGAAAGTAACTCTTCCTGAGGAACCACATGATTGACCAAGCCATAAGCATATCCTTCATCAGCAGTTATCATACCTCCGGTTGTTATCATTTCCAAAGCTTTACCTCTGCCTACGAGCTGAGGAAGTCTTTGCGTACCGCCATAACCTGGGATCAAACCTAAAGAAACCTCGGGCAAACCCATTTTGGCATTATGGCTTGCCACTCTAATATGACTTGCCATGGCCAGCTCCAATCCACCTCCTAGCGCAAATCCATTGACCGCTGCAATCACAGGTGTTGAAAGTCCTGCCACCAGATCAAAAAGTTCTTTTTGTCCTTTAGCAGCTAAATCCCTTCCTTGCGAGGCATCAAAGTCTGCAAACTCAGAAATATCGGCACCTGCCACAAAGGCTTTTTCGCCACTACCAGTGACAATGATCGCACGAATATCTTGATCTTCATCTAAAGTCATAAAGGCATCCCGTAGCTCCTTAATTGTAGCTTTGTTTAAGGCATTTAACTTCTTAGGCCTATCTATGGTGATAAAACCCAGATGATCCTCGTGTTCTGCAACGATATTTTGATATGACATAAAAATCTAATTAAGTATTGCTATTCTTTAGGTAAAGATACAGAAAAAACAGTGTTTTCATCGACCCCTGACTCAAAGGTAATACTCCCATTATAGGCCTCAACAATGTTTTTGACCATGGGCAGTCCCAGTCCCATTCCGCTTGATTTTGTGGTGAATTTAGGTTCGAATATTTTAGAAACATCTTCTTTTTCAATCCCCTTGCCATTGTCTTCCACCTCGATATAAACATTTTTATTTGTTTCATAGACCCTGACTTTTATATAAGGATCCTCACATTTTTCCAAGGCATGAATCGCATTAGTGACCAGATTTGTTACAATTCGCGTCAATTGAATTTTATCGACCTTAGTTATAATTTCCTCCTTTTCAGGTAGATAACTAATAAAGGATTCATGAAAAATGTCAAGTGATTTTTTAACTTCTTCCACGATATTCAATTGTTCCTTATTCTCACTTGGCATTTGAGCAAAATTTGAAAATGCCGAAGCAATCTGGCTCATGATGTCTATTTGCTGGATCAGAGATGCACAAAATTCATGCATCTTTGATTCAATATCTGGATCATTTTGATCGAAATTATGATCAAAACTTTGCACTGTAAGGCGCATAGGTGTGAGAGGATTCTTAATTTCATGGGCCACTTGTTTTGCCATTTCTCTCCATGCATGTTTTCTTTCACTTTGAGCGAGCTTCACCGCTGAGTCTTCAATTTGATCGATCATACTGTTATAAGAATCAACAAGGTTAGTGATCTCCTGGCTCGCATCAGTAAGAATAATTTTTTCATTGGTTCGATCCACCGTGGTTTGCCGCATTCTCCGACTCACCTTCTCCAATG
>CBDULU010000175.1:0-5062 GCA_965368155.1 uncultured Flavobacteriaceae bacterium | reverse complement strand
TTCTTGTTGATCTTTTGGGTTCCATTTTTTATCCTGGCTTTATCATTATAATTCCGCAAGATAGAATAATCAAGAAATTTGACCAGCACTTTTTTCCAGGACTTTAAAAATTAGAGAGGATATAGTTGTTAGTCTTTTCAAACCAAGGTTTCTCAACAGGGATAAGAGCTCTTTCCATTATTTTTGTAAATTCCCCAAAATTTAAATCGAATGTTAATTAAAAGGGTAGTAAGTAAACAATATCTCTTTTTTATCATCCTGGGTATTTTTCTTGTCACCTCTGCTATGGCACAGGATGTTTACCAAAGATCCCTTGATGCTGATGTTCAACATTACCTTTTTAACTTATCGCTGAATGACAATACCAATGAAATCATTGGTGAGGCTGAAATAAGCGTTGAATTTAAGAAAAGCACAGATATTTTTAACCTTGACCTGATCGGAAAAACAGCTGTTTATGGGATGGAGGTCATTGAAGTTTTAGAGAATGATGAGAAAACCATCTATACATATGTTGATGATAAAATTATGATTTCCACATCTCTCGATTCGACATTAAGAAGCACTTTTAAAATAAAGTATAAAGGGATTCCCGAGCGGGGTTTGGTGATTGACACGACCAAGTACGGTCAACGTTCTTTTGTTGGGGATAACTGGCCCAATTTAGCAAGGCACTGGCTTCCCTCCGTTGACCATCCTTATGACAAGGCTTCCATTGAATTTAGAATTACGGCGCCTGAGCATTATGATGTTGTGGCCACAGGTATAAAGAAGGAGGAAAGAAATCTTGGAAACGGATATAAACTGACAAGCTATACGGAACCTGCAGTGGTTGCGACTAAAGTTGCAACAATAGGTGTGACGAAATTTGCTTACAAGGATCTTGGTTCTGTGGGAGATATTGGAGTGAGTGCCTGGGTATATCCGGAGAATAGTCAGGAGGGGTTTGATGATTTTCAGGAAGCCACAAAGATTTTGACTTATTTTATTGACGAGGTAGGACCTTATTCCTATTCGAAGCTAGCCAATATGCAGGTAAAAACAGCATGGGGAGGGCTTGAGAATGCAGGGACTATTTCTTATAACGAAAAACTGATCACGGGTAAAAAGGAAATTCAAGGATTAATGGCACATGAGATTGCCCATCAATGGTTTGGAAATTCTGCCACCGAAAATAGCTGGAACCATGTTTGGCTCAGCGAAGGTTTTGCTACCTATTTTGCTATTTTATATCAGGAATCAGTTGATGGAAACGACAAAAGAAAGACAGAATTAATTCAGGATCGTAAGGAGGTTATTGAGTACTATCAAGAAAATCCTTCACCAATAGTTGATCATTCGATTAAGGATCCGAAGAAAGTATTAAATCGCAATTCGTATCAAAAAGGAGGTTGGTTGCTCAACATGTTAAGACACCAATTGGGTGATGAGGTTTTTTGGAAAGGTATTCGAGTTTATTATAAAACTTACAGAGATGCGAATGTGATGAGCGCTGATTTTCAAAGGGTGATGGAGCAGGTTTCTGGACAGGACCTAAAAGAATTTTTTGATCAATGGTTATATGTAAAAGGTTACCCGGAATTGAAATGGAGCTGGAAATATACTAAAGGAAATCTGACAATTACTGTTAAGCAAACTCAAAAACACCATACATTTAAATTCCCCGTTGAATTTGCGATCGTTACAGGAGGAGTGATGAAAATTGAATCTTTTTATGTTGATAAGAAATCAAAGACTTTTAATCTCAATATTGACGAGCAACCGGATGAAATACTTATCGACCCGGAAATTTGGTTGCTTTATGAGGAGAAATAAAAAAAGCCTAAAACATATGCTTTAGGCCTTCATACAATTTGTTTTATGTATAGTTAGTCGATCACAGTAACCAGATCTTCTTTACTTTTTCTAACCTTTTTAAGATTGACCAACCAGTCATTTTCGGTATCTCTGTATCCAATTGGAAGCATCACACAACTTCTCAGCCCTTTTTCTTTTAGGTTGAGAATCTCATCCAGAGCATCTGCATCAAACCCCTCTAAAGGCGTAGTGTCAACCCCTTGAAATGCAGCGGCACTAATGGCCTGAGAAAAGGCAATATAGGCTTGTTTGGCAGCATGGTTAAAATTGACTTCTGCATCTTTTTGAGGATAACTGCTCAATAGCATTTGTCTGTAATTTTCCCATCCTTCGTTTTTAAAACCACGAACCGTGTTTGTTAAATCAAACATCTTGTTGATGCGCTCAGGAGTGTAAGTATCCCAGGCAGCAAAGACCAATAAATGAGAACAATCAGTGATCACAGATTGGTTCCAGGAAATAGGTCGGATTTTTTCTTTTAATTCCTGATTTGTGATCACAATGACTTCAAAAGGTTGTAGGCCGCTTGAAGTGGGAGAAAGAGAAATCGCTTCAATAATATTGTCTATTTTTTCTTGTTCCACTTTTTCACCATTCATCGCTTTTGCAGCGTATCTCCAATTTAATTTATCTAATAATTCCATATTTTTTAATTTAATGTTTCTGTTATATATTTTTTAGTCAGTCAAATTTTAGCTGCTGGCAGAAGAATTGCTTTTGTTGCTCAACACTGTGATCAATTCGCAAAGCGTATCCTTTAATTGCAGCATATCTTCCAATTGAATTTGATCAGTTACTATTTCGGCAATTAACTTTTCAGGAATAGGAAGGGCCTTAGTTTTTAATTGCTTACCGGTGGCAGTTAATTTGATGATAACACTTCTTTCATCTTCTGTACAACGGGAGCGCTGTATTAGCTCCATTTTCTCCATCCGTTTTAACAAAGGAGAAAGCGTATTGGTATTGAGGAGCAGCTTCTCAGTAATCTGATTTACAGAAAGCCCATCGTTTTCCCACAAGACCATAAGCACCAAATATTGTGGATAGGTAATTCCCAATTTGTCGAGATAAGGTTTATAGGCTTTGGTGATCAAACGTGAAGCCGAATAAATGGGAAAGCAGATCTGATTACCTAATTGTAGCTGTGTGTCATTCATGATTTTTCAGTTTTTGAGGTTCTCCAGGCTTTCCAAGCGCCTGAAGACCATAAGGCCCAGGCAATAAGAACAGGTTGAAAAAATAGGCGCCTTAACCTTGCTTCGTCTGAATCCAGAACACCAAAGGCATCTTTACCCTCCAAATATTGCCAGATGTTACCAGGAAAGATTAATATGAAAAATAGAGCCAATGCCCAACCAAATCGAGTACGTTCCTTTTTCCAAAAAGCGAGGCCAAGTCCCAATAAAATCTCAACTATTCCTGATAGTATCACCACAAGGTCTTTACTTAAGGGAACCCAATCGGGCACTTGGGCATGAAAATCCAAACGATTAAAACTAAGGTGGCTAATGCCTGCGAATATCATAAAGATCGCCAAAATGATTCTAAAAATATTCTGAACCTTATTTGTTTGTACTTGGTTTTTCATAAAAGTATATTTTAATCGCACACGTTTATATCGTGTACGATGCAAATATATCATTCTATGGATAGGAATGGATTAAATTAATGTTAAAATTAAGAAGGGGGCTGAAGTGACATTTCAAAAAGCCCAGTATTTTAAAAACCCACAAGCAAATAAAATTGATTGTGGGTTTTCTTTAAACTTAAAACAAGAATATGGACACACTATTCTTCCATGACTTGTTTTTTATTACTGCCAAAAGATTTATCTGGATAAGCAGGCACTGGAGGAACCTCTCTTGGATCTTCCTTGACTAATTTTTGTAAATAGTCGATTGCTGTATCCAGTTGTAAATCCTGACCTTTAAAAGTAGCATGAGGAAGGTTGTCAACTTCTATATCGGGTACAAATCCATGCCCCTCGATCAGCCATTCTCCATTTTCCCCATAAACTCCCATCATAGGTGCCCTTGCCAAACCATTGTCACTAAGCCTATTGCTGCTGTTCAGCCAAATCTCACCCCCCCAGGTTCTTGTTCCGATGGTCGTCCCCAATTCAAGCTTTTTAAAACCATCCGCGAAGGCCTCACCATCTGAATAGGTGTTTTCATTGACAAGAACCACAATATGGCCCCTAAAGGCATAAGGCATATTCCAGTAAGGTTCACCAGATCTTGATTTCCAATACATCCAGGCTTTTCTTAACAGTTTTTCCAAAATGAAACTATCTATATTCCCACCAAAATTGTAACGAACATCGACGATCAGTGCAGACTTATTAAACACAGGATAAAATTCTCGGTAAAATTGGCTCAAGTCGTTACTTCCCATCGCGCGCAAATGCAAATAGCCTATTTCATTATTACTCTTGTTTTCCACCTCAAGTCGCTTACCATATTCCCAATCGCGATAACGAAGGTTATATTCGTTTTCAATCGGTTTTACAATAATATCTCTGGATTTCCCTGAGCGTAACAAGGTAAGTCTCACCTGTTTTCCCTCTTGATTCCTGATGAGTTCTCCAATATCAACAGCCGAAAGGGCATCTTTTCCGTTGACCTTGGTTATGACATCACCTTCTCGAACATCTAAATAGGGATCATCAAGAGGCGATTTTTCATCAGGATAGTCAGGATCGACAGTATAGATATCATCAATTCTAAAACCTTTATTTGCTTCATCTCTGCTAAACATGGCACCCAAACTGGCCACTGAAATGTTTTTATCATCTTGTCGTAGATCTCCACCCCTTACGCTGGTGTGAAGTGCTGAGAGTTCCCCAACAAATCTACCAATGAGATCAGACAATTCGTTTCTAGTAGTGACCCGATCAACCAAAGGCAGGTATTTATCATGCATTGCTTTCCAATCAACACCATGCATATTTTTATCATAAAAATAATCGCGTTCCATTCGCCATGCATCGGTAAAAATTTGTTTCCAGTCTTCCTTCGGATTGATAGAAAATTGCCATCCGCTTAGATCAATTTTACTTTCAGAAAGATCACTGATCTCAGAAGTACCTGCTTCCACCATATAATAGTCTTTTTTCTTTTTTATAAGGATCTTTTCTCCTTTTCCGGCAAGTTCAAATCTGTCGATCTCACCCACCATTTTTTCGAGTTTGATGTCTTTATTGTCA
>CBDULU010000174.1:0-5107 GCA_965368155.1 uncultured Flavobacteriaceae bacterium | reverse complement strand
AGAAAAATATTGCATAAAAGTAAAGCCAATCAAAAACATCGCAAACCAAAAAATAAGATAACGACCATCCTTATAAGGTGACAATTTTGGCAAAATCGAATCTTTTTGCTCCTTCTTAACTTGACTTTTCTGGCTTAAAAATCTGATGATGATCAATCCCGCAATCAGACAGGTCAATCCGTCAACCCAAAACAAACTTCGGTAACTCACATAAGTGATCAACAATCCGCCTAAAGCGGGGCCCATGGAAAACCCAAGGTTGATTGCCAATCTGATCAAAGTTACTGAACGGGTTCTGTTATCCGCTTCACTGTAATCATCAAGCGCCACCCAAACAGCAGGCCTAAACATATCTGCAACAATTGTAAGTGAAAATACGCCAATACATAAACTGTAAAAATCTGTAATAAACTGGATTGAAAAAAAAACCAGACCTGTACCCAACAAACTCATATACATGACTTTGTAATAGCCTATTCTATCCGCCAGTTTTCCACCAATAAAAACACCAGCAACCGAACCTAAACCATAGCAAGACATGATCCATCCCACCTTTTCAAGTGAGAAATCAAGAAAGTTGGTAAGATATAAGGATAGAAATGGTACGACCATGGCACCTGCCCTATTGACAAACATGGTCAGTGCCATAAACCAAACTTCTTTGGAAAGTCCCTGATAAGGTTTAAGGATCTTCTTTAACATTTGTCAAAGATATGCTTTATCCATATTTCCTGATTTAATATGAATTTATTTGAATTTTTCACCAGATAAATCCTGACGCTTTTTTCAATATTTATAGGTATATTTGGCTTAAAAGCCTGACCATGAAAAATTCCCTATTGATACTTTCATTTTTATGTGTGTCTGTCCTTTTTGCACAGGAATCAAAGCAATTCAAAGAAGCGACCAAATTTCAACAAAAATTGAATAAAGAATTTTCCAGTAAGGAAAAATCCCCCTTAACGGAAGAGGATTTGGCAGTATTTAAAGCTCTTGATTTTTTTCCTATTGACACTAATTTTATGGTGACTGCTTCGCTGACCTTTCACAAAGACAGCAAACCTTTTAAGATGAAAACCACAACTGACAGGTTACCAATTTATAAACTATATGCTACTGCTCGTTTTCAATTGAATGGAAAGAATTATTCCCTGGACATTTATCAAAATGAAAAACTACTTTTGACACCAGATTATGAGGATTATTTATTTTTGCCTTTTACAGATCTCACTAACGGTGAAGTTAGTTACGGCGGTGGAAGGTATATTGATCTAAGACTTCCTGAAGGTGACAGTATTGTGATTGATTTTAACCAGTCTTACAATCCCTATTGCGCGTACAATGAAAAATACTCATGCCCCATACCTCCAAAATCAAATCACCTGGATACAGAGGTTTTAGCGGGAGTAAAAGCTTTTGATCATTAAATTTTAAATGAATTTTGACGCATACATGCCTAAGAAAACAGCTGAAATGGCTAAAATAAATGTGACGATGATATACGGTAAAAAACCAAAATAATCACCTCCCTTTAAATAGATATGATTTTCATAGGCAAAAGTTGAAAAAGTGGTAAATCCACCACAAAATCCTGTGGCTAGAAGTAGTGAATGATTTTCATTCAACAAGCCTGTCCTGGCCGAGTATCCAAAAATTATTCCAATAATAAGGCTCCCCAAAACATTTGCCAATAGGGTTCCGTAGGGAATGGCATTTTCAAAATTATTCAATTTCATACTTAGCCAGAAGCGCAATACGCTACCTAGACCTCCTCCAAGAAATACCAATAATGCCTGCTTCATCCTTTATCAGTCTAAGTTTACACTTCCCATCTGTCTCCAGCTCCATTTTCCTGTAATCGTTCCTTTATCGAGCGTCAGGATACCTGGATTCGATCTGACAATGGTTTTCAAAGTGGTTTCATCGCAAAACAACAAATCAAAATCCAAATTGTATGCTTTTTTAAGCTGATCATAATCTTCCTGAGTGGATGCAGAAAAACAATAAACAGTATATCCCTTTTCCATGGCCCTCTCGGAAAGCTCTTTAACCTCTTTCATCCCCTTACTATTGGTCAGTTTAAGGTTATAGGCTACCACCAGCATCAGTTTTTCCTTCGCCATAAGCAACTCCGTGATATCCTCACCTCCGTTCTCCATAGTAAAATCATGAATTGGGGGCACATAGCCTTCTTTTAGGGTTCTCGTTTTTCGATCAACAAAGGTAGCCCCTTCAATGTTCCAAGGCTTTTCTTCGGTGGTAAACACCTGATCTTCCCCATTTACATTATAAATCCAGGTATCTTCATATACTGGCTGCTCAGCTCCTTTCGGAATCAGCATGCCTTCGGGAATGTTCTTTCCAATGGCATAGGGCCTAAAATCAATGATGGGAAGATAACGCAGCACATAAAACACGATGCCTATAAACAGTATCAAGGAGACCAAACTTACCCTTTTGGCTAAAATTTCAGAAGAAACAGGCTGAATATCATACACCCTGATCAACAGATAAAGTACTAAAACAATCAGGATCACATTTTTATAAAACGTTTCCCAGGGTGTTAATTTTACGGCATCGCCAAAACAACCGCAATCCGTAACCTTATCATAATATGCTGAATACCATGTTAAAAACAGGAATAGTAGTGTAATTAGAAATAGACTCCAAACCGTTAGTTTGGCTTTATAACCGACCAATAACATGACCCCAAGCATGATCTCGGCAAGAATCAGAAGCACCGAAAACTGCAATGCATACGGAATTAAAAACTCCAGGTTTAACACATCTGAGCCAAAATATTCTTCAAATTTATAGGCTGAGCCCAAGGGATCAACCAATTTTACAAAACCTGAAAATATAAAAGTCACAGCAACCAGTAGGCGCGCGATATGGGTCAAAATATTCATTAATTCTTCAAATTAGTCATTCATTAATATCAAGGCAAAAACTGCATAATTGATCATATCCTGATAGTTTGCATCTATTCCTTCAGATACCAGCGTCTTTCCCTGATTATCCTCAATTTGTTTCACTCTCAATAGTTTTTGGAGAATGAGATCAGTTAGGGAACTCACTCTCATATCGCGCCAAGCCTCACCATAATCATGATTTTTATTCTCCATCAAAGTCTTTGTTGTTAACATATGCTTGTCATATAAAGAAATGGCCTGATCTACATCGAGGTCAGGTTGTTCAACAACGCCTTTTTCCAATTGTATCAGTGCCATGATCGAATAATTAATGATTCCGATAAATTCAGGAATTTCGTCTTCATCCACTTTGCGCGTATCGTTTTCCTGTAGTTGTCTGATTCTTTGAGCCTTGATGAATATTTGATCGGTGAGTGAAGGAAGTCTTAATATCCTCCATGCACTTCCGTAATCACTCATTTTATTTATAAAAAGAGAACGGCATTTAGCCGTTACCTCATCATATTGCTTCGATGTATTCTGCATGTATATTGAAATCAGAGAATTTAGTTTTTTTGTCGAAACGAATTTATAAAAATCTCATGATATAATATCGCCGGTTTGCTTATTTTTACAAAATATATACCCAGAAAAACCCTTATAAAATGAAACGTATCGCTGTTTTTTGTGGTTCAAGTAAAGGCTTCAACCAAGAATATGCCCAAGCGGCAGTAAAATTAGGTGACTATTTTTCAAAACAGGGAATTGGCCTGGTCTATGGAGGCGGGAAAATTGGTATTATGGGTGTCATTGCAGATACAATGATCAAAAACAATTCAGAGGTTATAGGTGTGATTCCTGGCTTACTGAAACATGAAGAGGTAGCCCATACCAAGATATCTCAAATGATTACTACCAAAAAAATGTCAAAAAGAAAGGTGAAAATAAGTAAACTTGTGGATGGCTATATTGCCTTGCCAGGAGGTTTTGGAACACTTGATGAAATTTTTGAAGCCCTTACTTTAGGACAACTTGGAATTGAAAACAAAGCCATCGGTATTTTGAATACCAATAATTTTTTCCACCATGCCCTTTTACAACTTGATCATATGGTGAAGGAAGGATTTTTAAAAAAGGAAAACAGAGACATGATCATGGTGAGTGAATCGATTGAAGACCTGATTCATAAAATGAGATCTTATGAGGCACCTGTTTTAAGCAAGGTTGTAAATACTGTAGCCAGTTGATCTTAAAGAGACGAGCATGTATATCAATTGTAAAGGCCATTTAATAGATCTTGAACATCCAAAGGTTATGGGGATTCTTAACCTGACCCCTGATTCTTTTTATGATGGCGGTAAATACAAATCCGCTTCAGATATAGTGAAGCAAGTTGAAAAAATGCTCAATGAAGGAGCTACTTTTATTGACATTGGAGCCTATTCTTCAAGACCCAAAGCCAAACATATTTCCCAGGATGAAGAGCTTTCCAGATTATTGCCCGTGTTGGAATTAGTGATAAAAGAATTTCCCAATGCGCTTATCTCCATTGATACATTTCGAAGCCATGTTGCGGATAAAGCTATAGCAGCAGGGGCCTGTATGGTGAATGATATTTCTGGTGGTTCTCTGGATGAAGATATGTTTGCTACCATTGCAAAACTTCAGGTGCCTTATATATTGATGCATATGGTAGGAACTCCTCAAACCATGCAACAAAATATTCAATATGAAAATCTGATCAAAGACATGATCTTTTATTTTTCTCAAAAGGTATTTGCACTGAGGAAACTTGGGGTGAACGACCTTATCTTGGACCCGGGATTTGGATTCAGTAAAACGCTTGATCAGAATTATGAACTATTGCAAAAGCTCGAACTTTTTTCGGGTATGAACCTTCCTGTTCTTGTTGGACTATCAAGAAAATCAATGCTTTATAAACTACTGGACCTCGATGCCAACCGAGCACTGAATGCAACAACTTCAGTCAACTCCATTGCATTGATGAAAGGTGCCAGTATCCTCAGGGTTCACGATGTTCAGGAAGCTGTGGAAACAGTAAGAATATTTGAAAAAATAATGAATAGACCCAGCTTATGATCAAAAGAATCTACCTTATCTTGTTGTTAAGCTCGATATTACTATCCAGCTGTCAAAAAAAACCGGTACAATTGCCCTTGATCGATTATCCAGGT
>CBDULU010000173.1:0-5145 GCA_965368155.1 uncultured Flavobacteriaceae bacterium | reverse complement strand
TTAGTGATGCCTGAAAATTCTACAAAAGAAAGGGTTCAAACCATGAGAGCCTATGGGGCAAAGGTAACCTTGACCCCGGCCGATAATGGTATTGAAGGATCAAGAGATTATGCCGAAATGAAAGTAGCCAAAGAAGGGTTTGTCATGTTAAATCAATTTGCCAATCCCGATAACTGGAAAGCTCATTATAAAACCACCGGTCCTGAAATTTGGAGGGATACGGATCATAGTGTCACACATTTTGTCTCCGCTATGGGTACTACAGGAACCATTATGGGAGTCTCTACGTTTTTAAAAGAAATGAATCCAGCCATTCAAATTATAGGTGCACAACCAACCGATAATTCAAAAATTCCCGGGATCAGGAAATGGCCTGAAGCTTACTTACCGAAAATTTTTGATCGTTCAAAAGTTGATCGCATTATGGAGGTCAGCGAAGCTGAAGCCCGAGAAATGAGTATCAGACTTGCCAAAGATGAAGGTGTTTTTTCTGGTATGAGTAGCGGAGGATCTGTTACTACTGCCATAAAAATTGCCAATGAAATTGAAAGCGGTGTTGTTGTATGTATTATATGTGACCGTGGAGATCGTTATTTGTCTTCAGATCTTTTTGATTGATCAATTGGCAACATAAAAACTGACCTTATTATAATCTATTTAGTTGATACTATCCTTAAGAGGGAGCAAAACTAAGACGTCTTCAGAGGCTTTGATTTCTTCTTTATTCAACATCATCTTCACAAATTCTCCCTTAAGGTATTTCTCAGCTTGGTCTTTATAGTGTTTACTGAAAACATTTCCCGATTGACCGGTAGGCAAAATTGCTTTTGCATTTTCCACATCACTAAAATCGATAACTCTTCTGGTTGAAGGCCCTGCTTTAACTTCATAAAGACCCGTTCCATTTAATGTAAACAACTGGTTATTGATGACTTCAATACCTCCATCTGTTTCAAAGGGGCCAACATTGAAATATCCCTTTAAAAGAGCGCTTTTATCAAAAGCATGTTTGTGTACGACGCTTAAAGATTACGACCATATCCAGTCATCTACATCATCTCCATACTGATCCTCAAGCTGATTAATAGCCTCGTGGAAAGATCTGGTGATGATCTCATCCTTCAATTCCTTTACCTCTTTTGTTTTAATATCATCCCACCATACAGATCTGTTCAATTTGAGTTGCTTTGCAATTTGTCTTTTGTACAAATGCGTTTGTAAAAACTGTTCAAACCTTTCCTCACCCATTTCATCCCCAAAAGTATTTTCCAACAACAGATAAATAAACTTATAATAAATGGTCGGTGCCACCATTTCTTTTTTAAAGTCGCCATTCCATGATTTTAATATTTCCATGGCTTTTTTCTCTGTTTCAGACAGGTTCACCTTAGAAATATTGTCGAGAATGATCTTAACCAGGGAAGGACTTACCGATGATTTAACATCATTGATCATATCTTCTACTTGAGACCCTGTAAAAGCATCATTACTTTCAATAAGCTCTACGATCCTTTTGGCCCTATCCTCCGGCAAATAATATCCGGGATACAATTTTTCGTTGACTTCTTCAGGTTGATTATTTGCTGAATACACGTAGTGCCAGGACGGGTTGATCGCCTGAGGGTTTTGTTCAAAATCCAAATAAGTCCGTTTGTCATCGATCAGGTTAGCTCCGTCCAAAACAAATTTTGTATGAACTCCTTCCTCTCGTTCATACAATTGACCCACTCCAAACCATGCTATATTTCCCTTTGCATCACCATACATTAAATTTAATCCAGGCGCAGTCACTTTTGAAACGGCATCTCTAAATTCGACCAAAGACGTCGCATGAGACATCTCATAAGTGACGTTCAATAAATCAGAAGGCCTTTTGACATAGATCCAGTCCATGGAAATTTTTCTTTCCTCATCCATCCCTTCTAAAATTCCATTCATGAGCGGACCATGTGGTCCGGTCTTGACTTCAAAAATCACATCGTCTCCATCCTTCACTTTAATGGTTTCTTGTCGTACTTTATACACTTGCTGATCATTTTCATCAAAGAAATCGGTATCATCATTTTCTAACATAGTGATTCCGTAAGCGTAATCATAATTATGACCAAGAATAGGAAATGGACTTAAAGCCAAGTGAAAGCCATACATCTCTCTTTGTGGTGTAATCAAATGTGCCTGATACCATACCGAAGGCTGGGAGAAAGCGATATGGGGATCATTGGCAAAAATTACCTTACCGTTTTTTGTCTTTTGAGGCCCGATAACCCAACTATTACTTCCAACAAAGGGAGAAACAGGTAAACTATTCATAATATTATTGATCGAATTCCCTACATGGGTAGCCATTCTTTTTATTCCTCTGGAGTTCTTTATCAGCGTTGATCTCGGGCTAACATCCAGATCGAGATCTAACAGATAATTCCTACCCAAAACTTCTTTTAAATCGGTTAATAACAAGTCTGTTTTATGGGCTTGCGCAAAACTAAAAGCCATATAGCCAAAAACATTATAAATATCTTTAAGCGTATAATGCTCCTTTTCCACTCCAATTAATCTGAATTCTATCGGGGTTTTACCTTCATCGATATAGCTGTTGATCCCATCCAAATAAGCCTGGGCCAAAAGAAAAGTTTGAGAAGTGCTATCAGTTAGCTGAATGGTTTTGGCAGCACTACCTTCAAGACCCATGCCCCTAAAAAGTTTGTCAGTTTTGATCAGTTCCTCACCGAATAGTTCAGCAAGTCTTCCGGCGGCTATTCTTCTGATCAATTCCATTTGCCAAAGTCTGTCCTGTGCATGAACATAACCAAGTGCCTTGTACGCATCCTCTTCGTTATCAGCAAAAATATGGGGAACGCCATAGGTGTCAAAATAAACACTTACCTCTTCTCCCAACCCTTTAATGTCAGCACTTCCTTTGTAAACAGGTTTATTTTTCTGAACAAAAATAAACGAGACTATTCCTATTATTAAAACAAAAAATAACAAAAAATAGGCGGTCTTTTTAATCATTCCAAATGGATTTAGTTCAAATATAGGTAAAAAAAAACCACAATAAAATTGAGGTTCTAAAAATATGATTTTTAATTAGTAGTAGCTTTTAAAACTCTTCTTCACCGTCCCTAATTGGTACGATTTGAGATGTATAATCTTGTCCTCCCCAAAGGTCACCATTATCATCCGTCTTGCTGTAGTCATAGGCCCAACGATGAACTTCTGGAATCTCTCCTGGCCATTTCCCGTGCATATGCTCTACAGGAGTAGTCCATTCAAGTGTATTTCCTTTCCATGGATTCTGAACTGATTTCTTTCCTTTTCCAATACTAAAGAAGAAATTGGCAAGAAAGATCAATTGTGCAAGACCTCCAATAAGGGCAAATACAGTAATTACTTTATTGATGTGTAACAAATCTTCAAACATAGGGAAGGCTGAGTTACTATAATATCTTCTTGGCAAACCAGCTAATCCGATAAAGTGCATCGGAAAGAATACCCCATAAGCAGAAATGGCAGTGATCCAAAAATGAAGGTATCCCATATCTTTGTTCATCATTTTTCCATACATTTTAGGGAACCAATGATAAACACCGGCAAACATACCAAATAAGGCAGAAATACCCATCACAAGGTGGAAATGCGCTACTACGAACATGGTATCATGCACATTGATATCTAAAGCACTATCTCCAAGGATCAGTCCTGTAAGACCTCCAGTGATAAAAGTGGACACCATCCCAATTGAAAAAAGCATCGCCGGATTCAGTTGAAGATTTCCCTTCCACAAAGTTGTGATATAGTTAAAGGCTTTAACAGCCGATGGTATGGCAATCAGTAAAGTTGTAAACGTAAATACCGAGCCCAGGAAAGGGTTCATGCCTGTAACGAACATATGATGTCCCCATACAATGGTAGACAGGAAGGCAATCGCCATAATAGAACCAATCATAGCTCTGTAACCAAAAATAGGCTTACGGGCATTGGTTGAAATCACCTCAGATGTTATTCCAAGGGCGGGTAAAAGTATGATATAAACTTCCGGATGTCCAAGGAACCAAAACAAGTGTTCAAATAAGATCGGAGATCCTCCTTTATAATGTAATACCTCTCCTTGTATAAAAATATCCGATAAATAAAAAGAAGTACCAAAGCTTCGGTCAAATATGAGAAGTAATGCTGCTGACAATAAAACCGGGAAAGAGATTACTCCAATAATTGCGGTTACTAAAAAGGCCCAGATAGTCAATGGCAAACGCGTCATTTTCATTCCCTTTGTTCTCAGATTCAACACGGTCACAATGTAATTTAGTGAACCCATCAAAGATGAAGCAATAAAGATCGCCATAGAAACCAACCAAAGTGTCATTCCTAATCCGGAACCAGACATAGCTTGTGGTAGGGCACTTAACGGTGGATAGATTGTCCAACCTGCTGAGGCCATTCCTGTATGAACAAAGATAGAAAGGAACATGATCAAACTTGATAAGAAGAATAACCAATAAGAGATCATATTCAAAAATCCTGAGGCCATATCGCGGGCGCCAATTTGCAATGGAATCAATAAATTACTAAAAGTACCACTCAATCCTGCAGTAAGCACGAAAAATACCATGATGGTACCATGAATGGTTACAAGACCCATATACATGTCCGGGGTCATCTGACCACCTTCTCCTCCTTTTCCAAGGAATGCTTCAATAATACTAAAACTTTGATCCGGATAGGCTAGTTGTAAACGAAACAACATAGACATAAACACTCCAATAACCCCCATAAACATACCTGTAATTAGGTATTGCTTAGCGATCATTTTATGATCCTGGCTAAAAATATACTTGGTTATAAATGTTTCTTTATGATGATGATGATCTGACATTTTCCTTAAATAAGTTTTTCGATTAGTTCTTAGTTATTGATAACCTCGGTTAAGGTTTTTTGTTCCTTTAACCATTTATTGAAATCTTCTTCTTCCTGAACCACTACTTTCATCTGCATGTTGTAATGAGAAGCACCGCATATCTTGTTACAAAGTAAAAGATAATCAAATTCAACAGTTTCTTCATTACCATTCGAAAGTCTTAATTCATTGATGGCATCAAATTTTGCCTTTGTATCCTCATCTAATCTCATTTCTTCAGTAGTCACAGT